>CALXVK010000074.1 GCA_944391975.1 uncultured Clostridia bacterium | reverse complement strand
ACCCAAGTTCTTGTACTCATTCCAGTATTTGCATCATCATTTGTCTCTCCTGAAGTAAAATTTGATGTCTCACCTGACACAGCATTTCTGGCATCATCTACCCCATTTTCCATATCTCTAGCAACATTATTTGTTGCATTTTCAACTGCTCCTGCTCCATTTTCTATTACATTTTCTGCTTTTTCTGCTCCATCCTCTACAGTATTTTCTACACTCCTAGCTCCATCTTTTACAGCATTTTCCATATCTTTTGCATCATCTTCTACATTTGCATCAGCATTTCTTTGAGTTAAATTATCTACAGATTTTTCTGTTTCTTTAATTGATGATGTAATCTCATTTCCTAAATTAGTTGATTCAACATTTTCAGTTGTTGCAAAACATATTGTGGAAATAAATAAAGCTATAATACTAAATAATAAAACAATTTTAAAAATCCTTTTACTCATATTTCCAACTTCCTTTCTTGTTTTTTAAACCTTGCTTTAAAGCAAAATCTATATAAGATTTTTTAACAAAAAATAGAGTGTTATATTTACACTCTATTTTTATTATTAATAATTTTTATTTTTATATTCTAGTAACTTTTAAATTATTTTACAAAAATTGTATTAAAATTAGTATAATTAACCATTCCAGATTTTCCATTCGGCATTCTTCTTACAAATTTTACCAAACAATAATCAACTGGAACATTTATAGCATTTTTAGCTTTACTATTTTCCTTCGCTAATTTTGCACATTCATAAATAACTTCTTCAGGAATGTCTTCTTTTCCTTCAGTTTTTAAAATAACATGACTTCCATGAATTTTTTGTGCATGAAACCACAAATCATTTCTATCAGCAAATTTTAAACTCAAATATTCATTTTGCATATTATTTTTTCCAACATAAACTTTATATCCTAAGATATCTATTGGTTCAAGTTTTATTTCTTTTTCTTTTTTATTATGAATTTGATTAAATTTTTTAAAATCTTTTTTTACAACCAAATTATTTGAAACCTCTTCATAAATTCCAGAAATATCTTTCATATATTTTGCATTTTCTAAAGAAAAAATAATACTCTCAATATAATCAATTTCTTTTTGAGTTTCTTTTTTCTGTTCTGTAACAATTTCTAATGTATTTTTTAATTTATTATATTTCTTAAAAAATTTTTCAATATTTTTAGAAACAGAAAATCTGTTATCCAACTCTATAGTTATTTCTTTATCATCATAATAATTAAAAACATTTATCTTATCTAAATTTTGATTACCATTAATTTTATATAGATTTGCAGTTAAAAGTTCTCCATATAATCTATATTTTTCCATATTTTCACATTCTTTTAATTTTTGATTTATATTTTCCAATTTTTTATATACTTTTTTTAATGAATTGCTTACAACTCTTAAAAGATTATTTTTGCTTTGAGTTATTAAATCTTTTTGCTCTTTTTTATAATAAAACTCATCTAAAAATTTATTAATCTGGAGATTTTCTTTTTTAGACTCTAATGCAATTGTATAATCTTTTCCAAATTCAACTGCAGATACCTTATTTGTATCTATTTTTATAAAAAGATCTTTTAAATAATTATAAAGTTTTTCCAAATCTTTATATGAATATTCTCTATTATCAATTTCCAATCTTTGAATTGTATATAAAATAAAATTTTTACTAAATCCTATAAAAATTTCTGGTAATTTTTGACTTAAAAGTTCTTCTCCATTTTCAGATATCAAATCTAAAAAATCTGAAAATGTTTCTAAATCAATAAAACTCGTTTTTAAAATTGGAGCAAATTTAAAAGTATGTGCTGGTAAAAGTTCTCTATTATCTCCATCATAATGTTTAAGAGTATCAATAATAACTCTTTTTTCATTTGTTAAAATTACATTACTTTGTCTACTCATTATTTGTATATACAATCTTTTTATTTCAATATCATTTAATTCATTATGTGTTTCAAATTTCATTTCAATTGTACGTTCTAAATCAAAATTGCTTATTTCAATAATCTTGCTACTATTAAGGTGTTTTCTAAGAAGCATACAAAAATTATATGCATTCTGTGGATTTTCTTTTAAATGACTTGTTAAACATACTCTACAATTATCTGGAACTGTACTAATTTCCAAATAATATCTTTCTCCATTTTTATAAGTCTCTAAAATAATATCATTTTTGGTAGGTTGCATAACTCTATTTATTTTAGCATTTTTTAAACAACTATCTAGTTCTTCTACAACCGCTTTTGTTGTTACTCCGTCATACATTTTGTCTATCTCCCCTATTCTAAATAAGCTGAAGTCTAAAATACTTCAGCCTACTTTTTAAAATCGAACAGTTTGTTCATCTATTTTCCATTTTCCATCTTCTTTTACTATTATAAAATCATCTTCTTGTGTATGATATTCATAATTTTCTTTTATTTCATCAATACTTTCATCAAAACTTACTGTATTAAAAACATATTCTTCAGAATAATATGTAATAGCTCTAAAAGTTATCTTATTCTTCTCAACACTTTCAAGTTCTATTTCTGTTCCAACATAATCATAGCTTCCTCCAAGATCTGGTTCACAGTAATACCAAGTTTCATTATATTTTTCTAATCCATATGGTGCTGGTTCATTATCTAAACTAAGTTCTTCTATTCTTTTTTCTGTAAAATAATCTTCTACATCTGTATCTTCTACTTTATAAGCACGATATGGTTGTAATTCTTCAATTTCTGAAAGAACCATTTCTGTATGTGAATTACCTATATATGTAATATAAGTAGATTCATCATATTCATATCCAAAATCATCTCCATATGAATATAATTCTTCACCAATTTCAATAGCCTCGTCATCGCTTAAAACATTATCCAATTCTCCTGATTCAACATCTACTTCAGATTCTTTTACATATTCATCTGTTGTTTTAAAATAATTTTTTGCATTTTCAATAGCTTGATTTATTTTATCTTCATCTTTTTCAATTATTTCTTCTAATTGTTCTTGTAAATCTTCTGTTATTATAACAAAATCATTTTCATATTCTTCAGATGAAGTATCGATTATCTCTGGAATCTCAGTTAAATCATCTAAAATAATATTAATTTCATCTTCATTATCAATAGTTGTATATGCATAGTAATATTTTTGTTCTTCATTATTATATACTAAACTTAAATTATCTATTTCTTCATCTTTAACACTTGATGTTTCGGCTTCTTTCTCTTCATTTATATAAACTATCTTATATAAATCATCAGATTTTACTAATAATTCTGGTATATCATCTGAATTAAAATCAAATAAACCAATCTCAAACTCTTCTTCCTCTTCTTCTAATAGAAATATTGTATATATACTCCCCCAGTCAACTGTCTCATCAGATTCTATAATTTCTTCTTCATTTGAAACATCTTCAAGTGTGTCATCATTATTTTTTATAAATCCAAAATATACTATACAACCAATAGCTATAATAATTAATAAAATTACAATAAAAACCCCTAATTTCTTTTTCATTTCTATTCTCCTAATTCATTTTTTCTATCATCTGTTTTGTATCTCTAGCTATCATAAGTTCCTCATTCGTTGGAACCACATAAATAGCAACTTTTGAATCTTCTGTTGAAACTTTTATCTCTTTTCCTTTTTGTTTATTTACTTTTTTATCAAGTTTTGCTCCAATAACTTCTAAATAATTACAAATTCTTTCTCTTGTTTCAAATCCGTTTTCTCCAACTCCTCCTGTAAATACTATTGCATCTACTCCACCTAAAGAAATTACATATTGTCCAATAAACTGAGCAATTTTATAACTTTGACTTTCTAAAGTTAAAATAGATCTTTGATCACCCATTTTAAATCCATCTTCTATATCTCTATAATCAGATGAAACTCCAGATACTCCCCATGCTCCTGATTGTTTATTAAGCATTTCTTCTACATCTTCAGGTCCTAAATTATCTAATTTCATTATATAAGGAATTATAGCTGGATCAATATCACCACTTCTTGTTGCCATAGGAATTCCACTTAAAGGAGTAAGTCCCATTGAAGTATCAATTGATTCTCCGCTATCAATTGCACAAATAGAAGAACCGTTGACCTAAATGACAACTTATTATTTTTAAATCTTTTATATCTTTTCCCATAAGTTCTGCAACTCTGTTTGAAACATATCTATGTGATGTTCCATGAAATCCATATTTACGAATTTTATAACTTGTATAATATCTATATGGAATCTGATAAATATATGCTTTAGCTGGCATTGTTTGATGAAAAGATGTATCAAAAACTGCTACCATTGGTACATTTGGTAAAGCTTTTCTAGCTGCTCTTATTCCTTGAACTCCGGCTGGATTATGTAATGGCGCTAAAGCTATACATTTTTCAATTTCAGAAATAACATCATCATCTATAATTACTGATGTTTTAAACATTTCTCCACCATGAACAATTCTATGTCCAATTCCTGATATTTCATCTAGAGATTTTATTATATTATATTCCGGTTTTAATAAAACCTCTAAAACAAAATTTATAGCTTCATCATAATCTCTTGCTATATGTAAAATTTCGCTTTTTTCTCCTCTTACGTTTAATTTTAAAGTGGTTTTCATTCCGCCTATTCTTTCAAAATTGCCTTTAACTAATCTTTCTTCATTTTCCATATCGATTAATTGAAATTTAAGTGAACTACTTCCACAATTTAACACTAAGATTTTCATAAATAATGTATCTCCTTTATAAAATTATTGAAACAATATTTTTATTTTAAATTTATATCTTTTCTACTAATTTCTTAGTATCTCTTGCTATCATAAGCTCTTCATTTGTTGGTATAATATATATTTTGACTTTAGAATCTGGTGTTGAAATTAATCTTTCTTCACCCTTTACATTATTTGCTTCTTTATCTAGTTTTATATCTAAAAATTCTAAATAATTACAGATTCTTTCTCTTTCTTCCATACCATTTTCGCCTATTCCACCAGTAAAAACCATATAATCAGTTCCAGATAAAGTTACCAAAAATTTAGCTATATATTGAGCTATTATATATGCTCTACTCTCTAAAGCTAAAATTGATCTCTCATCTCCCTCAAGAGCAGCTCTTTCAATATCTCTAAAATCCGTAGATACTCCAGATACTCCCCATGCGCCTGATTCTTTATTCATAATTCTTAACATCTCATCTGGTTTAATATCATATAATTTCATAACAGTTGGAATAATAGATGGATCTACATCTCCACACCTAGTTCCCATTGGAACACCAGCAAGCGGAGTAAGTCCCATTGTTGTATCAATTGAAATTCCATTTTTTATAGCACAAAGAGATGCTCCGTTGTCCTAAATGGCAATTTATTAATTTTATATCTTTTTTACCTATAATTTCTGATAATCTCCCCGCAATATATCTATGAGAAATTCCATGAAATCCATATTTTCTTATTCTGTAATCCTCATAATATTTATAAGGTAAATTATATATAAAAGCTTTTGGTTCCATTGTTTGATGAAAAGATGTATCAAAAACTGCTACCATTGGTACATTTGGCAATAATTTTTGACATGCTCTAATTCCTGCTAATCCAGCCGGATTATGAATTGGTGCTAAAGTTATACAATCTTCAATTGTTTTTATAACTTCATCATCTATAACAACTGAACTTTTATATTTTTCCCCTCCATGTACTATTCTATGACCTACTGCATCAATTTCACTAAAATCCTTAATAACTTGATATTCATCACTTACTAAAAGATTTAATATTTCATGAATAGCTTCTTCAAAGTTTCTAGCAGGATGCTCAATAACAGTTTTATTTCCACGAACATTAAAACGTAATGAAGAACGTGCTCCTCCTATTCTATCATAATGGCCTTTCATAATTCTTTCTTCTGTATCCATATCAATTAACTGACATTTAAGTGAACTACTACCACAATTTAGGACTAAAACTTTCATAAGCTCCTGCCTCCTTATATTTTTATTTTTCTTCTACTATTCTTTTTGTATCTCTTGCAATAACCATTTCCTCATCTGTTGGAATTACATATACTAATACTTTAGAATCTTTTGATGAAATTTGAATTTGTTCTCCTCTTGTTTGATTTTTGTCTATATCAATTTTGACTCCCATCCATTCCAAATCTTCGCAAATTTTCTTTCTTATATTTACTTGATTTTCACCTATTCCACCTGTAAATACTATGCAATCTATTCCTTTTAGTGATACTGCGTATTTAGCAATAAATTGAGCTATTGTTTGAGTAAATAATTCAATTGCAACAGTAGCTTTTGGTTTATCATCTTCATATGAAGCAAGCTCGATTTCTCTAAAATCAGGATTTAATCCTGTAATTCCATATAACCCTGATTTTTTGTTCAAAATCGTATTTACTTGTTTTGCTGTTAAATTATCTCTTTCCATTATTTCAGTAACAACTGATGGATCTAAATCTCCAGAACGTGTAACCATTGCTATTCCACCTAAAGGTGAAAGACCCATTGAAGTATCAATTGATTTTCCATTCTTTACTGCACAAATTGATGCTCCGTTGTCCTAAATGACATGTAACGATTTTTGATTCATTTTTTCCCATTAATTCCATCGCTATTTTTGAAACATATTGATGCGATGTACCATGGAAACCATATTTTCTTATTCTATATTTTTCATAATATTCATAAGGAATTGGATATAAATAATTTTGTTTAGGCATTGTTTGATGAAATGCTGTATCAAATACTCCAAC
>CALXVK010000073.1 GCA_944391975.1 uncultured Clostridia bacterium | reverse complement strand
ACAAATACGACACCCCAACTATTGACAAAGAACCCTAAAAACAGTCCACTGGACTGTTTTTGCCTATACTTTGTATAGGCACGTCCTTTTCGATTCCAGATTTAATTTTTCATATTAAAAAAGATAGTACTTATTTTTAAATACTATCTTTTTATTTTGGTGGCTTCAAGTGGAATCGAACCACTGAATAAATTTTTACGTTTTTTAGCATTTTTAAGAATTTACGAACAGCTTATATTTCAACGCTTTTGTCATTTTTTATTTTAAAACTTTTTTAAACATTTTCAAACTAAAGTGGGAAAAAAGTGGGAAATTTTTATCATTCTTAATGCTTAAAAATATCTATTTAATTTATCATTTTTACTAATTAATAATATACTAAAAAAGATTTAATGTCAATTATTTATAAGTGCTCTTATAAACATAAGCTTTTCTGCCAGTTTTTACAACTTGAACATAATCTACACTGCTAGATACGTTTTGTAAAACTTTTACTTGCGTTTGTGCTAAATAAGTATAACGTGTTCCAGACATGTTTGAATTTGCGTATAGATAAGTTCTATTTGCTAATCTATAATAATTCCCAACTGTGCTATTTTGTACTGAATTTGAGCTTGTTGGGTTTGCAAAAGCAGAAGTAGAGCAATAAGCATATCTACCAGTTTTGACTACATAGATATAATCTACATTTTCGTTAACATGGCTTATAACTCGAATTTGCGTTTGTGCTAAATAAGTATATCTCGTTCCTGTTAAATTACTATTACTATATAAGTAGGTCCTATTTTTTAATCTATAATAGTTTCCAACTGTTGTTGAATAACTTGTATTAGAGTTTGTCGTAACTGCTGTAGAAGATAAGTAAGAATTACTTACCCAGCCAGTTACTGGACTAGTAATATAAGACCAACTACTGCTTACTTGAGTAACTGTAACAGCTGTACCTTTACTTAATTTTCCAACAATGCTATAACTTGTTCCAGCCCCGCTTCTTACATTTAAATTTTTACTAGACGTTGAAACATATCTTGTATATGAAGATGTTGTTACATTTCCTGTATTTTCTTGTACATTTCCACTATGTTTATATGCAAAAAATCCTCTATAGTTAGCATAATTTCTAAAGTTTTCTATACTACAATACACGGTATTCCCGCTTACTGTTACTTTTCCTCGTCTTGTACTTGTATCAAATTTTCCAGCGTATAAATAGGGGTCGTATATCTCTAAAGTATCCCCATCTATTCCAACAATTACTATAAAATGTCCTCCAGTTGTAAATAAACCATTTGAACAACTTACTATAACATAGTTATTATTTCTCATTAAGTCAATTGCTGTGTCCAAACTAGAGCATTCTTGGTAACCAATATCAAATACGTCTGCTACCCATCTAAAAGCACTCCAATATGTGCCAGAATTGGCACTTCTATAACCATATTGAACAAATAAATCACCCATTTCTGGAGGTGTTATCGTACCTTTTATAGCAGTTACTACCATTGCAGCACTTGTAGGTCCACAACCGCTAGTTCCTATTGTTTGCTCACTATCTCCTATTGAACTATATTGATGATTTGCCCATCTACTATCTATTTGATTATAATAGGTAAGGCCCGTATAATTTCCTAGTAATACTTGAGGATATTCGCTAGAGCCTTCATATGCTATTTCTCCTTGTAGTTCAAATTCTTCGCTCTCTACTTCCTGCTCTGCTCCTACTTCTTGCTCTTGTTCTTCCGTCTGTTCTGTTATTTCGGTTGTTGGCAATTCTTCAATTTCGTACTGAGACATATTATAGGTAGTTATGTAATCTTTAATTTCTTCTACTGCTCCAGCTACAATCTCTTCTGTAGAATTATCTTTATTTACATTATAGAATCCTAATCCAGCTAAAACTGCAACAATCAAAGTTGCAATTACCAGAATTATTTTCTTTTTTCTATTTTCACTCAACATTTATTCCTCCTATCTTATAATTTTAGTTTTTAAATTTAATAGGTCATCCATCATCTTTTTTACGGTTCCATTTCCGCCCAGATTTTTATATTGGACAAACATTTCCTCTAGATTTTCTTTATCCAAAATGGATATTTCCCCTTTTGTTTCAAATTCACGATAACGTCTTATTATTTCATTCCTTAGAAGGGCTTGTACTCCTTCTTCTATTGCTTTTTCTTTTTTATTATTATCTTTAAGTTTGTTACTTAAAAATCCTATAATTCCACCTAAGATGAGTGGAATTATATAATTTAATACAATTTGTAAAATATTTATATTTTCCATTTTTTCTCCTTTATTTATGCTATTCTTTCCCAACAATAACGAGTTTTGTATGGAGGCATAATGCTAAATGCTTGTCCTCCACCAGTTGAACTGTTTGTTCCTCGAGGTGTAATCGAAGTACTATTAGTTGAACCATTTAAATCAACTCCATTATTCCATAAATCTCCTCCATTTAATCCACTAATTGCTCCGCCTGGTTTATTAGAAATTGCATTATATAATAATGTATGTGAATGGCTTGAAGCAGTACCTTTAAAAGTGTGCGTGTGTGAAGGCATTTCATTAGTTGTTAATTTATGAGTTGCACTTCCTCCAGTTGAATCTACTTCATAAGTATCACCAGACGCTAAAATAAAGACATCTTTAATTTGTTGCCATGTTCCACCAAAAAGTTCACTTGGATTAGTAGAATTTTTACTCCAATATAAGGAACCCACTGGATGTGCTTCTAATATTGCTTCTTCTTTAGCCTCTTGTTTGGCTTGAGCTATTGCCTGTTCAATATAATTTTGTAATAAATTTAAATTTTGAGCAGAAAACGGAGTAGGACTTGTATATTTTGCTGGAGTTACAGTTAAATTCTGTCCATTTACAGTAACATATGCATCCTGTTGCTTCACTCCATCTTGAAAAGTTATTTTATCCATTTGTTACCTCCTTTTCTTCAATATTTCCATCTTTTTTAAGAATAAAATGTGTATGTTTTGGTATTTTTATATTATTTGAATATTTTATTTCATTTTCAAAATTTACCATATTATCTAAAGTAGAAATTGATTTTACTTTTGATTTTATATTCTTTGTAGAATTAAATGTTTTGTTATAATCTTCTTGCATATTTAATTTTTCTGATATTCTATTAATAAATAATAAGAGTTTATTAATTGTATTTTCTTTTTCTTCTAATTTTTCAGTTAATTCAGCTATTGCTTTTGTTGCAGTAGCTATAATTGGTAAAGAATTAACTTGATATATATTATCAATTATATTTCCTTTTTCATCATATTGTGGATTTTTTACTACATAATTTTCATCAATTTCTTCAAGTTCTTGTGCTATATATCCAATTGATTCATACTTATTGTCTTTGTTCCAATTAAATTGTCTATGCTTAATTTCTTTTATTCTATTTATTCCGCTTATTTCAGAATTTTTAATATTATTTTTTAATCTTCCATCAGATGTATCAGTTAATACCTGTCTACCATTAATTGTAAGTCCATTTGTTGAATTAATCATAGTTTGTTGCCTAGTAAACATTGCAAAATTTGAATTAACATTATCTCCTATAATAATTCCTGGATAATCTGTACCATCACTATACGTTCCTTGATGTAAATTTATATCATTTCCAGAAAAATATAGTCCATTATTTGCATTAATTGGAATGCTTAAATAAATTCCTTCTTTATCTTTTCCAAAAGAATTATTTGAGGCATAATATAACTTTACTATATAATCTCCTCCAGTTTCATCTTGTTTACCCCAAGACATAAACTTTCCATTTGGATTTAATCCAAATATTAATCCCTTTTGACTAGTATCTTTATTATATCTAGATGTTCCGATATGTCCAAATAGCGTTCCTGAATCATAAAAATCTTGACCATTATTATTTAACGTCATTAATAAATTATTATTAGAATCTTTAATTTGAAGCATCGCATTAATAAACTGTATGTAATTAGTAATTTTATTCCAAGCAATTTGAACACTTTCCCAATTCTGAGTTATTTTAGTGCCAAGTTCATCGTTTCCAACTTTTTTATTTACTTCAGCATTTATTTCATCAGCTGTTACTTGAATTGTTGCCATCATTTCTTCTGTAGTAGAATATCCTTGCAAAGTTTGACTTACACTTAATTCAATACTTTGAGCTGACTGACTTATTGCAGAGTTCATCTTATTTTCAGTGACAAAAGTATCTGTAAAATCATTCTTTACTAGATATTCTGCGTAGAAATGATTACCCTGCATATCTGAAATATAGATGTAATTATCGCCTTCAAAAAGTTCTATATTTACTTCTGTCAATTCTTCAATAACTGGTTCATCTAAAATAGTTAAAACACCATACTCACTTAGTTGCAATCGTCTTGTTACATAAGTTCTGTCAAGCTCTATATTTAAAGTATCATACACATCTCCTAAAAATCTAAGTTCTTCTATATCAATTATGTATTCTTTCTTTTCAGATGATGGATTGCTACTTGGTTGCTTGTCTACTATAATTTTATATTGCACCTATAACACCTCCTGATTTGGGTATAAGTCTGGGCTAGGATATAAATCTGGACCAGGAAATAAATTTGCTTGATATGTTTTATTCCCTTTTATTTCTAAATTTAAAATATCTTGTTTTCCAGCATTCTCTAAATGTATTTCTGTTACACCTATAACTTCACGTTTATATACTATTGTCTCCGAAACTTGCTGTTGTATTTGATCCATTGTTTGCTCTACTTGTGTTAGTTTTTCTTCATATTCAGTATTTTGCTCAACAAGATCTTGAATCAGCCCTTCATTTTTTTTAGCTAACCTTTCTACTTTTAGATACTTTTTTTCTTCCTCTGTTGTTACTTTATATTCTGTTTCTGTTTCTTCAGGAACATTTGCTTCTGTATCACTTTTAATTCCAGTATTAATCGTAATATTAGCTTCTAGCAAATACGTATTATATATATCTGTTTCATTATCCTTTAAATTTATACAATCAGCTGGTTCCAGCCACATTACACCAATATCTGAAGCTTCAAAAGCGTAATAAGTGAATCCTTTTATTTTTTCAAACATTTCATCTATTACTTCTTCTCTTTGGTACTGTAAAAATTCGTTTTCATCAAATCTTAATTCGCATCTTCCATTTAGATTAATACTATTTTGATCTATTGCTTCAACATTATCTTCTACATCTCCACGCCCTAAAACTAAAGCATTAACAGGTCCAAATTTATCTGTAATTACAAGCTTGCTTAGATAAGATCTATCAAGTGTTTCTACTGGAGTAGTTGATATTGGAGCTAGATATAATTTATTATCCTTTATAATTATAGTTGTTAATGTTGCTTGTGCTACTTTTTCTAATACATCTCTATATGTAATTTCCTGGGCTGTAAAATAATCCTCATTTATTATTAAATCATTGAAAAAGAAATCTGTAGAATATAGTTCAACATTACAAACTTGACACATTCTTTGCACAAATAGACTCATTGTACATGGATATGTTAAATTCATTTCTGATTGTTTAAATGTTTTCATAAAATGAACTAAATTATCATATGCTGTAATTTCAGTTTGCTCTGTTCCTTTATTATCTTCTGGTTCATCTTTTATGTAAAAATTACCTAAATCTAAATATTCAAATTGACTATTTATATATAAGCCATATTTAAAGTTTAAGTTTTTTCCTTTTAAAGAATTTGAAATGGGAGCCGTAATAACTAATTGTTTCATTATCGTTTTAAATAATTGTCCCTCAAAACTATATTTAGTTTCTTTAAAATTTAATGGAGTGTCACTATCTATTAATGTCATTTTTGCATCTTGTTGTTTTACTTTTTTAGTTAAATTTTTAAAATCATTACTTACACTTATCATGTTAACTGTGGCCTCCTATCTATGGCAGTTAAAGTTACAGTAAATCCCTCCCAATAGCCTCCACAAGCTAGAGGACTAGATTTTATAGATGCTCCATTATAAAAATCCTCTGTATATAACTGTCCTTGTTTATAGTTTCCCATGTCTTTTTCCAAAGCAAATTGAACACCCTCTAGAAAAGGATGTTCAAGTAAACTTTTTATTAAATTAAATTCTTCATCTGAGACTATTCCAAATTCAATTTCCAATGTTGTAAAATAACCAATAAAAGTTCCACTATAATGGCCATCAAGTGTGTTTCTTCCTGTTCCATCTCCCCATAGAGGCTCTGGACCAGGAGTTAGTTTAGTTATTCCTGGTACTGTTGTTCCATTTACTATTAACTTTGGTTCATACATATTTTAGCCTCCATTCGTTGCAAATTGTTTTTTATTTTTCACTTTTTCTAATCTTTTATTTAATTCATAAGAATCTATATACAAATTAAAATCAAAGTCTAAATTTCTTAATAACTCTATTATTATCTTTAATAATTCTATCACTTTACTATTATTGCCTATTCCCATTTCTTGATTAGCTTGCTTATATAAGTTTAAAAGCTTATCTTCTGGGGCAACATACTCGCCCTGATGCATATTATCTCCAATCATTGCAAGCTGTGGAGTATTTGCTTTTACATAAGCACCTTCTGCTAATCTAGGTAAACTCACTTCACTTAATTTAGGAATATTAAATCCAAATGTTTTTCCACCAAAAACTGGTACCCAGTCAGGAATATCAATTTTCAAATTATTTAATGCTTTTATGATTGTGTTTACGCCCTTTATTACTCCATTTGCCATTCCTTCAATTCCACCAAGAATTGAATTTATAACACTCTTTATAGCATTCCATATTCCGTTAAATATATTTGTTACTGTGGTTTTTAATCCATTCCAAATATTATTCCAAAGAGTTTTTATCGTATTTAATACACT
>CALXVK010000072.1 GCA_944391975.1 uncultured Clostridia bacterium | reverse complement strand
TTTTATATTACATTTATAATATTATAATTAAAAGAGTTAGCACAATATCATATGTATACTAACTCTTTTAATTTATTTATTATACAGTTTTTATGGTTGACAATTCGTTGACAAAATATAAAATATAATTATCTGCTAACCTATGTAATTACCTATTTTACTTGTTTCTACCGCAGCAATTTTTATATTTTTTGTTCGACCCACATGGACATGGATCATTACGTCCTACCTTAGGTCCTTTATTTACTATTGGCTCAGGTTTTGAATCACTTGCATTTGAATTATTTGGAGCAACAGGTTTTGATTCTCCAACTGGTATTGCTGATTTATCAAATCCTTCTCCTGTTATTTTTATATTGCTTTGTCTTGTAGTAATTCTTTCTCTTTTTACAATATGAAGCATTAATTTTGTTACTTCTAATTTTATTGATGCAATCATTTCATCAAACATATTTCCACCCTCAATTCTATATTGAACTACAGGGTCTTTTTGTCCATATGCACGAAGTCCTATACCATTTTTTAAACTGTCCATACTATCAATATGATCCATCCATTTTGTATCAACTGTTTTTAAAATAACAATTCTTTCAAGCTCTTTTATATTTTCTCCAATTTCTTTTTTCTTTTGCTCATAGCTATCCAAAACTTTTTGTTTTAATTCATCTAAAACCTTAGTTGATGAAAGTTTTTTATCATTTAAACAATCAAGTTCTCCTATATTAAATGTTGTTCTAACTTCATTTAATAGACCTTCTGGATTAAAATTGTCTCCATCAATTTCTGAAGCATAAGTTTCTACAACCATATCTACAGAATCCATCATCATATTTTTAACGCTTTCACTCATATCATTTCCATCAAGAACTTCTCTTCTTTGAGCATAGATAATCTCTCTTTGTACATTCATAACATCATCATAACTTAATACATGTTTTCTTGCGCTAAAATTTCTTCCTTCAACTTTCATTTGAGCATTTTCAATCATTTTAGTAAGCATTTTAGCTTGAATTGGTGTATCTTCATCAATTCCGCCTTTATCAAAAACTGATGACATCATATTTCCACCGAAAAGTTTTAATAAATCATCATCCATTGACAAATAAAATCTTGATTCACCTGGATCACCTTGACGACCAGAACGTCCTCTTAACTGATTATCAATTCTTCTAGACTCATGTCTTTCAGTACCAATAATTTTTAATCCGCCAGCTTCAATAACTTTTTGTTTTTCAACTTGAATTTCTTTATCATATTTTTCTGATAAAGATTTAAATTTCTTTCTTGCTTCCAAAATATCTTTATCATCTGTTTCATTATATGCATTTGCTTGTTCTACTAATTCTTCTGGATAATGCATTTTTCTCATTTCTTGTTTTGCTAAATATTCACTATTTCCACCAAGCATAATATCAGTACCACGACCAGCCATGTTAGTTGCAATAGTAACACTACCAAATTTACCAGCTTGTGCTATGATTTCAGCTTCTTTTTCATGATTTTTAGCATTCAAAACTTGATGAGATATTCCTTCTTTAGATAAAATCTTACTAATTTTTTCTGATTTTTCAATTGAAACAGTACCAACTAAAACTGGTTGACCTTTTTCATGAGACTCTTTTACTTCTCTTGCAATTGCTCTATATTTTGCATCTTCATTTCTATATATTACATCTGGATTGTCCCTTCTTATTAATGGTTTATTTGTTGGTATTGAAACAACATCCAAATTATAGATTTCTTGAAATTCCTCAGCTTCTGTCATTGCTGTACCAGTCATACCAGATAATTTATCATACATTCTAAAATAATTTTGGAATGTAATAGTTGCTAATGTTTTAGATTCATCAGCAATTCTAACACCTTCTTTTGCTTCAATTGCTTGATGAAGACCATCATTATATCTTCTTCCATACATAATACGACCTGTAAACTCATCAACAATTAAAACTTCTCCATCTTTTACAATGTAATCAATATCTTTTTTCATAACACCATTTGCTTTTAAAGCTTGATTAATATTATGAACTAAATCAGAATTTTCTATATCATTTAAATTTTCAACTTGAAATTCTCTTTCTGCTTTTGATATACCTTTAGCTGTTAAAGTTGCAGTTTTAGCTTTTAAATCTACAATATAATCATATTTTTCGTTATCTTCAGCTTGTTCTTGATCTTTAACATTTTCTTCTACTATAGTTTTTGCACTTAATCTTTTAACAAATGAATCAGCTTTTTTATAAAGATCAGAAGATTTATTTGCTCTACCTGAAATAATAAGTGGAGTTCTAGCTTCATCAATTAAAATAGAATCTATTTCATCAACAATTGCATAAGCTAGTCCTCTTTGAACCATATCTTCTTTTCTAATAACCATATTATCTCTTAAGTAATCAAATCCAAATTCATTATTAGTTCCATATGTTACATCTGCATTATATGCTTCTTGTTTTGCAACTTTAGGCATTCTACTTTGAATTAATCCAACTGATAATCCTAAGAATTTATATAATTTTCCCATCCACTCACTATCTCTTTTAGCTAAGTATTCATTAACAGTAATTACATGAACACCTTTACCTGTTAGAGCATTTAAATAAACTGGTAATGTTTCAACTAAAGTTTTTCCTTCACCAGTTTTCATCTCAGCAATTCTACCTTGATGTAAAACAACACCTCCGACTAATTGCACATCAAAATGTCTCATTCCTAAAACTCTTTTTGATGCTTCTCTTACTACTGCATAAGCTTCAGGCAATATATCATCTAAAGTTTTTCCATTTGCCAATTCATTTTTAAAATAAGCTGTTTTAGCTGTTAATTCTTTATCAGAAAGCTTCTCCATTTCCTCTTCTAATGAATTTATTTTTTCAACTATTGGTCTTATTCTTTTAACTTCTCTTTCACTATAAGAACCAAATATAGCTTTTATTAATCCCATTTGTAATCAACCCTTTGTGAATTTATTTAGGTTTTTAGCTGGATTTACCTATAAACCTTTATTACTATATCATTATTTTTTTGTTTATGCAATAACTTTTGCTAGATTTTAAATTTTAAATTATAGTATAAATATTTATGTAATATTTTTAAAATCAAGTCATAAACTTAAGTAAAATAAATTTATTAAAATAGAAAGGACTAATTTTATGAAAGAAAAAATTTCAAGAATAGTTTTTACATTCTTAATAATTGGTGTAATAATTTTTCAATTTGCTTTTTTTTCAAGAGCATCTAATGATATTTCAAATACACTTATATGTTGGGGACTAAAAAGAGCTCAGCGGAAATGAGCAACCAACTTTAGACTCTAATTCTTTAAAAATATTAAATGAATATAATGGTATCTCAATGGGAAATAAAGATTCTAACTCTATATATCTTACATTTGATTTAGGATATGAAGCAGGATATACAGAAAATATTTTAGATGTTTTAAAAGAAAACAATGTTAAAGCAGCTTTTTTCATAACTGGTCATTATTTAAATACTCAAACAGATCTAGTTAAAAGAATGATAGAGGAAGGTCATATTGTTGGAAATCATACAGTAAATCACAAATCTTTAGTAGATTTATCAGATGAAGAAATCGAAAAAGAAATAATGGACTTACATAATGCTTTATATGATAAACTTGGATATGAAATGACTTATTTTAGACCACCAAAAGGAGAATATAGTCAAAGAGTTTTAAGTATTGCACAAAAATTAGGATATACTACTGTTTTATGGTCAAGTGCTTATGATGATTGGGATGAAAATAATCAAGATCGTGAGGATTATGGCAAATCAAAAATTTTAGATAATCTTCATAATGGCTGTGTTTTATTACTTCATGGAACAAGTAAAGATAATTCTAATATTTTAGATTATGTTTTAAAAGAAACAATTTCTAGAGGTTATGAATTTAAAAGCTTAGATGAATTTGAATAAAATAATGGGGACGAGTAATCGTCCTCATTGCTTTATTTTTTAATTGCTTTTTTAATTTTTTCAGAAGTAAGATTAGTTCCATAAAAATCTTTTTTACTACATCCTGCTCTTCCACTTCCTGCACAAGCACATGCACAACTACTAGCACAACTACTAGCGCAACTACTATGAACACATCCTCCGATGTCTATATCCGGCCCCAAAAACCACCATAATAAAATCCTCTATGTCCATAGTATCCGCCTCCACCGCGCATTAATCCTATAAAAAGGAATATAAAGAAAATTACTAGAACAAAAATAACTAATGCTTCTGTAATTCCAAATCCTGCAGAAGAGCTGGCATTTGATTTTTGTTTGTTAGCATCTAAAGCTGTAAATGCAGATTCATTATATTCTATTGATGTAGATAATTTTTCACCTTTATCCATATTTGCTTTTTGCCAAACCAAACAATTTCCTTCTTTTGAAGTATTATTACTTTTGGTAACATCTTGAGCATTCCATCTAATTTGCATTTCTACAACTTTAGCATCAGAAAACCAAGCTGGTGTAAATTCATATAAAACTTTCTCTCCATCTAATTCATACATATATGGTTGGTGAATAGAATATTTAAAATGAATTTGTTCTCCTGCATAATATTCTCTATCAAATTCTATTTTTACATAAGAACCATTATATTTACTGATATTTGTTATATTTCCAGTCAAAGCAGTTGCTGTATCAAAACTCGAGTTAGGTGTTCCTATTTGAACCCATGTTAAAGGTCCTTCTGTTGTAGAATCTAAAACTTTCCAAGTTATATCATACGTAATGTCTAATGTTCCATCATACATTCTAGGGTTTACAGTTACTATATATTTTTCTATTTCATCTAAATCTGTTGCTGCAAATGCTTTATTACCAATAAATAGACAAACAAAACATGCTAAAAATAATACAAAAATTAATAAAATTTTTCTTTTCATGCTAACATCCCCCTTCCTTTAATGGGCATTTTCCTGTAGAGGATGTTGAATATTTTCTGATTTTTTTACACTTTGGACTATCCCAAATATCTTTCCATTTAGTTTCTAAAATATTTCCTAAACTTGAATCTTTTCCTAACCAACTTTGACAAGGAACAACATCCCCATTAGGAGCTATAGCCATATTGCTTAAACAAGCTCCACAAGTAGGAATTTGCATTTTTAATTCTCTTAATTTATTTTCTTTTATCCATCCAGGTGATGTAAAAGCAATCTCCATTAAATGTTCGTCTGTAAATTTTTTTGCTTCTTTTAATATTTGCAATAATTTATCTTCTGAAAGAGCAGTTGCCTTTGAATCTTCTTTTGTTGCATTTCCAGTTAAAATTAAACCTGAACAAGTAACATATTTTACTCCTAAATCATATAAAAATTTCAATGTTTCTACATAATTTTTATTTATAGAACAAAGAGGAGTATTAATGCTTACTGGTAAATTAGCTTCTAAAGCATTTTTTATTCCTTGTACTGTTTTTGAGTAATTATTTGCTCCAACCAATTTATTATGCTCATCTTCATTAGAAGAATAAAAAGTTATTTGAACTGTATCTAAACTTGCATCAACAAGCTCTTTACAAAGTTTTTTAGTTAATAAAACACCATTTGTATTTAATCTAGTAATAAACCATTTTGAATATTCTATTAATTCTACTAAGTCTTTTCTAATTGTTGGTTCACCACCAGTAAAAGTAACTTGAGAAATACAAGCTTCTCTACATTTATCAATAGCTTTTTTCCATTCTTTTGTGGATAATTCTTTTACTTCGGCTGTCGGCTGACCTGCAGCATAACAATGAATACATTTTTGATTACAATTCCATTTTCCATCTTTTTCCATTGAGCTTATCATTAAATCCACTCTGTGTGGTGCTCTCATTTTTTTTGCATATTGATTTATAGAAAGTTGACCAATTTTTTCTTTAGGCTCTTTTCCTTCAGAAATATCAAGGAAAACCGATAAAATTCTTTTCAAATCATTTTTCATATCTTCTCTTTTTGGTCTATATACTTTCATTGTTTCATCAATAGTATTTTCAACCACTTTGTCTAACTCTTCATAGGTTATTTCATTACCTTGATATTTATTTACTTCTTTTATAAAATTAGCAAGCAGAATAGTCCAAGATAAATTAATTGGCAAAATATCTTTTCCATTTAATATTACTACACTTGGCTCAGAAGAAAATGGTTTATATTTTGCTGGCACTAAATGAATCCTTACAACACCAGGTTCATAAGGATTCATATTTGTATGTAAAACTTCATTTAAATTTTCCTTATAAAATTTTCTTTCTTTTTGATTCATTTTTAAACCCCCTATAATAAAATTTAATCATAAACTTAAGTTTATTTCAATAGAAAAAATAATTTTATATAGCAAAAATTTTATAATTTTTTACATAAAAAAAAGAATTGATATTATATCAATTCTAAATCTAATCTAAAATTTTCCAACTTCCAATATGTTTTGGCTCTATAATAAATGTTAAATCTTCTTTTGTCGTTGGATGCTTAAAACTTAGTGAATATGCCCAAAGAGCCAATTGTTTACCTCTTCCTCTTGAACCATATTTTTGATCACCATAAAGAGCATGATTTCTTGAGGCAAATTGAACTCTTATTTGATGATGACGACCTGTATGCAAATTTACTTTTATAACAGATAAATTTATTTCTTCATTATATTTTAAAACTTCATAATCTAAAATTGCTTTTTTAGCATTTTTTTCATTTGATTTTGCAATTCTACTTGTATTTGTTCTCTCATTTTTATATAGATAATCTTCAAAAGTATCTTTGTTCTTTTCCATTTTTCCATCTGCAATACATAAATAGCTTTTATGGAACTCATTATTTCTAATCTGTTCACTTAGTCTACTTGCAGCTTTTGAAGTTTTTGCAAAAACCATTATTCCTCCAGTTGGTCTGTCTAACCTATGAACTAAACCTAAATATACTTCTCCAGGTTTATTATATTTTTTCTTTAAATAGTATTTTATAATACTTAACATATCTTTATCTCCAGTTTTATCTCTTTGAGAAGGAATATTTACTGGTTTTTCTACAACTATTATATGATTATCTTCATAAATTACATTTAACGAATCCATACTATCATTCCTTTTTGAAATTTAGTTTTCCCATCTGCCATATATTCCACATGGTAATATTAATTTTGAATTAGTCATTAGAAGCC
>CALXVK010000071.1 GCA_944391975.1 uncultured Clostridia bacterium | reverse complement strand
AAAACTCTTATCCTAATAAAAGGACAAGAGTTATAATCTTGCTATGCCACCTTATATTAATCTATGTACCAACATACACGCCCATTTATAACGGGTTGGGTTCCCGTCAACGCCTACTCTAAAACTATTTCGGGTTGCTCTCATCAGTCCATTCAGTAAAATCTCCATTGTAATATTTCCACCATCAATTACTCTCTATAAACTTTAATAATACCTACTACTCTGAATCAACGATTTATTTTATTAAATTGTTATTATATTACCATTATTTATAAACTATGTCAACACCAAATTTCACATATTTCCATCCCAAAGAACAACTTTTTTCTCTTTTAAACTTTTCTGAACATCAATTATTCTTTGATTAGTAGAACCTTTAAATTGTAAATCAGGTTTCTTTTTGGTTTCATCAAATTCGCCATCAACAATAAAATCGATGTTTTTTAACATTTCTTTTGTTACATCATATTTTATAGACATATTTTCTATAATATCTTTATCAAATAAATATCCACTATAACACCATATTTCTTTATTTGGATATTTCTGTTTTGCTTTTTTAATCACAGGTAATAAACCTTTTTGATTTGATAATTCAAAAGGTTCTCCTCCTAATAGAGACAAACCTTTTATATAATCTGGTTCTAGAGCTTTTAAAACCTCTTCTTCTTTTTCCTCATCAAATTTCTGACCATAATTAAAATCCCATGCTTCTTCATTAAAACAGCCTTTACAATGATGTGTACATCCACTTACAAATATAGATACACGAACTCCTGGACCATTTGCTATATCATATTTTTTTATGTCTGCATAATTCATATCTTATCTCCACAAATCAAAATGAACTTTAAGAAAGTCCCTAAAGTTCATTTATCTTATTTTTATATACATAAATTAATCTAAGCTTGTTCTTTTTTCTTTTTTCCAAATAAAGTAATTTCTTGAAATAAGAAATCATGTAATTCAGGAAATTTAACTTCTTGAAATAAAAAGTCATGAACCTCTGTCAACACTTTTTCCTCTTTTGGTGTTAATTCAAGGACTATTGGTTTACTAAAATTTATTTCTTGAAATAAGAATCCTTTAACTTTTGACCATACACCAACTTTTGCTGGTAAAGCGCTTCCTGCTTTTGGAACTTCAGTTTTATTTTCCTCATTTAAATTAAATTCTTTCATTTTGCTTCCTCCTTAGTACTGGAACTCAATTATTCTATAATATTTATACTATATAAATAATTTAAAATCAATAGTTTGTTTTTATTTTTATGTTAAGTTTTTATTACCATTTTTTTACAAAAAAGTAACATTTTAAAAATTGCCAATTAACTCTAATTTATCAAGCTCACAAATTTTTACTGGAATTATTTTATTATGGAGATTTTCTTTTGATTTTGTTTTTACTACTAAATAATTTGCAGTATGTCCTTTCCAGTATTCTCCATCATTTTCTTCGAATAATACTTCTAAATTTTTTCCTATATATGTTTTTAAATATTCTATTTCATACTTGTCAGATAATTCTATTAATTTTTTACTTCTTTCCTCTTTTACATTTGGTAAAACTTGATTTGGCATTTTTTCAGCCTTTGTACCTTTTCTTACAGAATATTTAAAGATATGCATTTTATAAAATTTTATGTTTTCTAAAAAATTATATGTTTTTTTAAACTCCTCTTCCGTTTCACCTGGAAATCCAACAATTATATCTGTTGTCAAAATAGAATCGCTATATGTAATTCTTATTCTTTCCACTACTTTTTCAAAATCTTCTGTTGTATATCTTCTATTCATTCTTTTTAAAGTTTCATTATTTCCACTTTGAAGAGATAAATGAAAATGATGACATATTTTTTCTAGTTTTGAAATTCTTTGCATAAATTCATCTGTAATTAATAATGGCTCTATTGAGCCGAATCCTTATTCTTTTTATTCCTTCTATTTTATTAATTTCTTCTAATAAATCTATAAGTTTATATTCATTATTAAAATCTTTACCATAAGAAGCAACATGAATTCCTGTTATTACAACTTCTTGTATACCAGTTTTTGCAATCTGTGAAATTTCTTTAATAACACTTTCTGGTTTTCTGCTTCTTACTCTTCCTCTTGCATATGGAATTATACAATATGAACAAAATCTATCACATCCATCTTGAACTTTAATTACAGCTCTTGTTTTATCAGTATATGTAACACTTCCAAATTCTGAATATTCTGGATCTTTAAAAACATCATCAATTTTTATTTCTTTATTTTTTGTTCTCAAAAATTCTTCAACATAATAAACTATATTAGATTTTTCATTTGTTCCAAGACATAAATCAATTTCAGGAATTTTTTCTAATACATCTCTTGCAACCTGAACATAGCATCCAACAGCTACTATTACTGATTCTGGATTTAATTTTTTGGCTTGTCTTAAAAAATGTCTTGACTTTTTATCTGCTATACTTGTTACAGTACATGTATTTATCACATATATATCTGCTTTATCAGAAAAATCAACAATTTCATATCCAGACTCTTTAAATTTTTGAATCATTCCATTTGTTTCATAAGAATTTACTTTACATCCGTAATGTATAAAAAGCTACTTTCATTATTTATTTTTCTCCCAAATTCTTCTAATAAATTTTAAAGATACTGTTGATAATGCAAAACCAATAACAGGTACTAATGAACTAAACCATATATTACTTATACTATTTATCATATATGAATAAATAACAACCACAATATATGTTAATATGCATATACAGATTCTTCTAGTCCAACTAGTCTCCCATGCTTTATCTAATTCAACCTTTTTATTTCTAGATTTAATTTTTTCAATTTCTTCTTTTAAATTTTCTTCCATTTTTTAATTCCTTTCAAATATTATGGCTTTATATTTTAAATAATTATTGTACTCTTTCTAAATATTGCACTTAATCTCCCGTTCGGATTAGAAGTAGTAGATTGTGCATTTTTATGAAGAAGAATATCGAGGAGGCGTACTTAATTTCAAATAGCTATTGTACTCTTTTATTGCTATAACGAAAAGTTGTAAGATGTGCTTTTTCATGACTGCAGAATTGAGGAGGCGTACTCAAGTGTACGTTGACTCGATTTCGACTGAAATAAAAATGCACAAGATGCTGCTTCCAATTCGAACCTACAAGTAATATTCGAAGTGCCAGTCTAATATCCTCACAGTATCCCCCTCACAAACTCCTTTTTCTCTTAGGGCATCTTCTATTCCTAATTTTTTAAGCATTTTTTGCATATATGCAAAAGATTCATTATCTGAGATGTTTACTCTTCTCATCAGGTTTTCAACATCTGGTCCTGAAACATAATACTCATGTTCTCCAGTTTTCTCTATTGTAAATCCATCATTTTCTTCATCTAATGTATAAACTTTTTTTTCTTCATTATCAAATATATCTTCTTTTGGAAGTGTTTTTAGTACTTTTGCAATATGTTCCATAAGTTCATCCACACCTTGTTTAGTTGCACCTGATATTTCAAAAAATTCTAAATTCTTTTCTTCAGCTTTTTTTCTTAATGCTTCTAATTGTGCTGTATCTTGCATTACATCAATTTTATTAGCAACTACAATCTGTTTTTTATTAATTAATTTATCACTATACTTCTCAAGCTCATTATTAATTTGATCAAAATCCTGAACTGCATCTCTTCCATTTAATCCAGAAACATCTATCATATGAAGTAATAATCTTGTTCTTTCAACATGTCTTAAAAACTTTAAACCAAGTCCTATTCCTTCACTAGCACCTTCTATAATACCTGGAATATCTGCAATGATAAAACTATCTCCTGATTTTGTTTTTACAACTCCTAAATTTGGATCAAGAGTTGTAAATGGATAATCTGCAATTTTTGGTGTTGCAGATGTAACTACAGATAAAAGCGTAGATTTACCTGCATTTGGAAATCCAACCAATCCAACATCTGCAATTGATTTTAACTCAAGAACCACTTCTATTTCTTTTCCTTTTTCTCCATCAATCGCAAAATCAGGAACTTGTCTAGTAGAAGTTGCAAAATGAACATTTCCTTTTCCACCTCTTCCACCTCTTAAAACAAGTTCTTTTTGTCCATCTTCTGATAAATCACAAATTATTTTTCCTGTTTCAAAATCTTTAATAACAGTTCCCTTTGGTACTTTTAATACTAAATCTTTTCCACTTTTACCAAAGCAACGATTTCCAGAACCTGGCTTACCATTTTCTGCTTTATATTTTCTATTATATCTAAAATTAATAAGAGTATTAGCATCTTTATCTACTTCAAAATAAATGCTACCTCCATTTCCACCATCTCCACCATCTGGACCACCTGCTGCTACATATTTTTCTCTTCTAAATGATTTTGCACCATTTCCACCGTCTCCAGACTTAATAATTATTTTTACATAATCAACAAACATTTTTATCTTCTCTTTCTTTTTTTATTTTTAATATAAATCATTATCCTCTCCAACTATTTCAGTTGTTTTATCAAATTTAGGATTCATTATTAATAAAAGTTTCATTTAAGATTTTATCTTTCAAAATAATCTAATTTCATAGCCTTTTTTACATCTCTCATTGTTTCTTTTGCTTTTTCTCTTGCTTTTTTTGTTCCTTCTATAATGATTTTATCTACTTCTTCAGGTCTTGCTTCATAATAAGCTCTTTTTTCTCTCATTGGTCTCAAAAATTCTATTATATTATGTGCAAGCTCTTTTTTACATGCTACGCAACCTCTTTCACCTTTTCTACATTCCTCACATATTTTTTCACATTCACTTTTATCTGTGAATAAATTATGATAATATGAAACCATACAAATATCAGGATTACCTAAATCAGTTTTCTTAATTCTATTTGGATCTGTAACTGCACTCATTACTTTTTTTGTTATCTCTTCTTCTGAATCAGAAATATAAATAGCATTTCCTAAAGATTTTCCCATTTTTTCATTTCCATCTAATCCCTTTATTCTTTTAGAATTTGATAATACTGCTTTTGGTTCAATTAAAACTTCTCCATATATACTATTAAATTTTCTTACAATTTCTCTACATTGTTCTATTAATGGTAATTGGTCCTCACCAACTGGTATTAAAGAGGCATGAAATGCTGTAATATCAGCAGCTTGACTTACTGGATATCCTAAAAATCCATATGTTACACTTTCACCAAAGATTTCTCTTTTTTGTGCGATTTCAGTTTTTACTGTTGGATTTCTTTCAAGTCTAGCAATAGTAACTAAATTTGAATAGAACACTGTAAGTTCTGCTATTTCCGGAATCATAGATTGTATAAAAATCGTAGATTTATTTGGATCAATCCCAACTGATAAATAATCTAAAACAACTTCTCTAACATTTTTTCTTACTTTATCTGGATTATTAAAATTATCAGTTAAAGCTTGGACATCAGCTATTTCAATATATGTTTCATAAGTATTTTGAAGCTTAACTCTATTTGCTAATGAACCAAAATAATGACCAATATGCAATCTTCCTGTAGGTCTATCACCAGTTAAAATAATTTTATTTTCCATATTATTGTACCTCCAAAAGTTATCTTAATATATTTAAATTTTTTAATAACATTTTTCGAACCTAGCTTAAACACTCATTTTTAAGCTAGGTTATTATATCACACAAATCAAGTTTTGTATAGTACCATTTTATGTAAATCTAATTTATAAATATATTTTAAATAAAAGAGACATGCTATAAATTTATACATGCCTCTTTATATTGCTAATAAATTTTAATATTTATTTTTTATTCACAACTTTTATGATAAAATTTTTAATCTAAAATATTAGATGTATTTATGTATTCTGATATTCTTGCAATTTCTTTTGCTGTAGTATCAATGTACACAGGCTCTTTAGGTTCAACTTTATCACCAATATCATATCCATATTTATTCAAGAATCTATATGTTTCAATTTCTATAAGTTCTCTTTTAGATAACCTAGAACCAATTGGCAGATTCTTTTCTTCTTTTTCTTCAATAATATCATTTACTTTGCTTTCAATAATAACAAAATTTTTCTTGATTTCATTTTCAATATCTTTTAAAACAAGTATATCTTCTGCAACCAATTCATCATCTTCGTTATCTTTTATAAACATTCTTATCTCAGCCAAAAGCTCATGAATACTATAATTATAATCTAATCTTAATTTTTTGGATAAAGTCTTTTTTATAGAATTTTGTCTTACTTCAATTTGGTCTAGCATAAAATCATCTAATTTATTTTGACCTGTAAAAATTCCTAAAAATCTTGATACTATACCTTTATCTTGAATAATTTTAGTATCATCTCTTAATTTTTTTAATTCTGCTTCACCTCTAACTTCAAGTATAGCTTTAGCAATATTTCTTTTTAATTCATTTTCTTCTACAACAATCATTTCATCAAATCTATTAATTTTTTGTTTAATCGCAATAGTCTTAGGATTATTAAGATAATTTATTAAAATTGTTATTTGATTGTTTACTTCTGAGATTTTAAGCAAGTTTTTAGAAGTTTCTTTAGACTCTCCTTCATTTTCAAGCTCTTCAACTTTAAATTTTATCTTATCAATTAATTCTTTCAATTCTTCTGCATTTTTTTTCATTTCAAAAGCATTATTTAAAGCTGAGTATGAAGCTCCCATCTTACCTGCAATCTTAGCAAAGTATTGTTGCCTAGTAATTAGTTTATTAATGTCTCCTATTAATCTTTTTACTAGAATATCATTATCCATACATTCTGCATTTACTTCTTTTACTATATTCTCAAATTTTTCTTTTTTAAGATCTTCTTTTTTAATTCTCTCTTTTATTTCATAATTTCTAACTCTTTCAAGTTCCAATTCATTTTCTGTTTTCATTTTATTTAATATATCTTTTTTTATATCATTACATTCTGCCATTAAATATACTGTTATATTTTTTTTCCAGTCTGTAATAATTTTTGTATTTTTCTTTATTTCTTCAAAAATTTCAGTTGAACGTGTTTTTAAATTTTCTAATCTTTTATTTAATTTATCTAAATTTATATCATCAAGTTCTTTTTGGGATTCTCCATAATTTCCTTCAAGTTCATTATTATTAATTTCTGTCTCTAAATCAGATATTTGTTTTTCTAAATCTCTAATTTCTTCAAAAATATTACTATTTTCTTTTTCCAAATTAGCAGAACTAGCAAGAGTTGAATTAACTAAATCACTATTAGAAATTATATAATTATATAAAGCAATTTTATCATCATTACTCATTTCTTGTATATCTTGTTTTTCAATTTTCAA
>CALXVK010000070.1 GCA_944391975.1 uncultured Clostridia bacterium | reverse complement strand
TATGCTCCGGAATCCACCTATGACTGTATGCGTGAGTACGCTCTGCGCAAAGTAGGAACTGAAATTGACGGTAAAGTTCTTGCAATGAAAGAAGCTATGGAATATGTTAATCCATTGCTTGGGAAAAAAGAACCTACAGAGCAGGATTTAAAAGATCTTGTAGAAGAGATGGAAGAGCGCGCATATAAATCTCAGCCGGCTGAATGAGTTAGAAGTCGTCCTAAGAGCGCCTGTCAGTGATGACGGGCGCTCGAACTTTTTTATTTATATAAATCTATTGCAAATATATTTAGAAGTGTGATATACTTTAACCGACTTTTTACAGAATATTTAATTTGATTAATTATAAAAATAAAGATAACTGGAAATGTTAATATATATTGAGTTTAAAGTTAGGAGTGATAAAAGTGGAGATAAATGATAGTATAAAATATATAGGTGTAAAAGATAAAAATATTGATTTATTTGAAAGTCAGTATCCGGTACCAACAGGAATTTCATATAATTCATATGTAATTTTTGATGAAAAAAATGTAATAATGGATACAGTTGATAAAAGAGCAACAAATGACTGGATGGAAAACCTTGAAAAAGCTTTAAATAAAAAAGTACCAGATTATCTAGTAGTTTCACATTTAGAACCTGATCATTCTGCAAATATAAAATTAGTTGCTGAAAAATATCCAAATATGAAAATTGTTTTGAGTAATAGAGCTGCTAGTATGTTACCACAGTTTTTTGAAATAGATTTAAGTAATAGATATGTAGTTGTAAATGAAAATGATGAATTAGATATAGGAAAACATAAACTTAAATTCTATATGGCTCCAATGGTTCATTGGCCAGAAGTAATGCTAACATATGAAGAAACAGAAAAAATTTTATTTGTAGCTGATGCTTTTGGTAAATTTGGAACTGTTGATTTAAAAGAAGAGGATTGGATTAAAGAAGCAAGAAGATATTATTTTAATATATGTGGAAAATATGGAGCACAAGTACAAGCAGTTTTAAAAAAATTAGCGGGATTAGATGTAAATATTATTTGTCCATTACATGGACCAGTTTTAAAAGAAAATTTAGGATATTATATTAATAAATATGATATATGGAGTAAATATGAGCCAGAAGAAAAAGGAATTTTAGTGGCTTATAACTCAATTCATGGAAATACAAAAATAGCTATTCAAAAATTAGTAGAAATTTTGAATTCAAAAACAAATGAACCTATAGTAGTTTGTGATTTGGCAAGAGAAGATATGTCAAGAGTAGTTGAATATGCATTTATGTATGATAAGATGATAATTGCATCACCTACTTATGATGCAGGTTTATTTCCACAAACAGAAAGTTTCCTAAGAAAATTAAAACATAAGAATTATCAAAATAGAAAAGTTGGAATTATAGAAAATGGTTCATGGGCACCAATGTCAGGAAAACTTATGAAAAATTTATTTGAAGAAATGAAAGATATAAAAATATGTGAGTCAATTGTAACTATAAAAACAACCATGAATAGTGATACAGAAAATAAATTTGAAGAGTTATCAAAATCAATATTAAATTAAAAAATATTAGAATTTATCTAAATGGGGGTGAGAAAATGAAATACGAATGTACAATATGTGGTTATATTTATGATGAAGCAGTAGAAGGTACAAAATTTGAAGATTTACCAGATAATTGGGTTTGTCCATTATGTGGAGTTGGAAAAGAAAACTTCAAAAAAGTAGAAGAATAAAAATATGTATAAGCTGTTGATAAATAAATTTTATCAATGGCTTTTATTTTATAATAGGAAAATTTTAAAAATTATTTGGCTAATTAAATTAAATATTATAAAATTAGTCATTTTTTGATATTTAAAAAATATTATTATAGTAAAATATTTACAATTTTTGTAGACACAAAAAATGTTTTGGGATATAATAGCTTTGTATAAATGTAAAAAATATATATTGGAGGAATCTAATTTATGGAACTTAAGAAAATTTTAAAAGGAATTGAAAATTATAAATCAAAAGGAGATATGGATATTGATGTTTTGTCAATTGAAGATAATTCGAAAAATGTAAAGCCAGGAAGTTTATTTGTGGCTGTAAAAGGATTTGATTTTGATGGACATAAATTTATTGAAGAGGCAATTGAAAATGGTGCACGTGCTGTTATGATTGATATAAATTCAGATGTTAAAAATATTAAAATCTCAGATGAAGTAACAGTTATAATTGTTGAAAATTCAAGGATAGCTTTGGCAATAGCAGCATGTAACTTTTATGGAAATTCTTCAAAAAAATTTACTGTAATTGGTGTTACTGGAACAAAAGGAAAAACAACTACAACATATATGATTAAATCTATTTTGGAAAAAATGGGAAAGAAAGTTGGATTAATAGGAACAATTTCAAATTATATTGGAGATGACTGCTTAGGAGATAGTAATAGAACAACTCCTGGAAGTGTTGAACTTCAGAAAACTTTTTATCAAATGGCAAAAGAAAAAGTAGAATATGTTGTAATGGAAGTTTCTTCTCAAAGTTTAAAATATAATAGAGTTTTAGGAACATTTTTTGATATAGGTGTCTTTACGAACTTTTATAAAGATCATATAAGTGCAAAAGAACATGAAGATATGGAGGATTATTTTAAATCAAAAGAAAAATTATTTGCTATGTGTAAAACTGGATTTGCAAATGCAGATGATTTTAAAACATCTAGACTTATTAAAGAATCTCCAAAATGTGAATTTAAAACTTATGGAATTGATAATACATGTGATTTATTAGCTAAAGATGTTACAATCACAAATTCAACAGTTGATTTTAAAGTAAAAATTGATAATAAAAATGAAAGAATAAAAGTTAATATTCCAGGAAGATTTAGCGTGTATAACAGTTTAGCTGCTATATCTGTATGTGTAAGTTTAGGAGCTAATGCTGATGTTATAAAAGAAGTTATGGAACATATAGAAGTTCCAGGAAGAAGTGAAATGGTTTCAAATGATTTAGAACTTCCAATTATGATTGATTATGCTCATACTCCTGAAAGTTTAGAAAGTATTTTACAAGCAGTAAAAACATATACAAAAGGTAGAGTAATATGTGTTTTTGGATGTGGTGGAGATAGAGATAAAGAAAAAAGACCTTTAATGGGTGAAGCATCTGGAAGAATTGCTGATTTTACAATTATTACAACAGATAATCCAAGAACGGAAAAACCAGAAGATATTATAGCAGAAATTGAAGAAGGAACAAAGAAAACAAAAGGAAAATATAAAGTTATAGTTGATAGAACAGAAGCAATAAAAGAAGCACTTAAGATGATGAATAAAAGAGATATTGTAGTTTTAGCAGGAAAAGGACATGAAAAATATCAAGAGATAGGCAAAGAAAAAATAGATTATGATGAAAGAGTTATTGTAAAAGAAATATTAAAAGAAATGAAGAAATGAAAAAATAATAAACAGAAAGGAATTTAAATGTTAACAGAAATTTTATATCTTATTGCTGCATTTATTATAACAGCAATTTTAGGAAGAATTATAATTCCAGTACTAAAAAAGCTAAAAGTAGGGCAAAGTGAAAGATTAGATGGTCCAAGGACTCATCTTAAGAAAAAAGGAACACCAACAATGGGCGGAATTATGATGATAATTACAATTTTGATTTTAAGTATAATTGCGTCAATTATTAATCAGGAATTTGCTAAAGTAATTTTGCCAGTATTATTAGTTTCAATTGGATTTGGTTTAGTGGGATTTATAGATGATTTTAAAAAGGTAGTTCTAAAAAATACAGATGGATTAAGTCCAAAGCTTAAGTTATTAGGGCAATTAGTTGTATCAGTTATATTTATTTTGTTTTTATTAAATTATACTGATTTAGGAACAATAATAAAAATTCCATTTACAGATATTACTATTGAATTACCAAGTTTTGTATATATTCCACTTATGATTTTAGTTATGTTAGGCACAACTAATGCTGTTAATTTAACAGATGGTGTAGATGGATTGGCTGGTAGTGTAAGTGCTATTATTATTGCAGCATTTTCAATAATTGCATTTAGAAGTGGAATATATGGAATTTCAATATTTGGATCAATATGTAGTGGAGCTTGCTTACGGATTTTTAATTTATAATTTCCATAAAGCAAAAGTTATTATGGGAGATACAGGATCTCTTCTTTTAGGTGGAGTAATTTCAAGTATAGCAATTTACTTACAAAATCCTTTATTATTAATAATAATTGCTATTATTCCTGTAGTGGAAACTTTATCTGTTATTGCACAAGTTTTCTCTTGTACATTTTTTGGAAAAAGAATTATAAAAATGGCTCCACTTCATCATCATTTTGAACTTTCAGGATGGAGAGAAAATAGAGTTGTTGGAGTATTTTCATTTATTACTTTAATATTTAGTATTATAGGAATTTTAGCAGTATAAATGCTAAAAAGGAAGGACTGAAATACTTATGACAAAAAAGAAAGAAAATAGAATAAACTTTTTTACAAAAGGTTCAAGTGATTACATAATTATAATTGTAGTTAGTATTTTATTAGCGCTTGGTCTTATAATGGTATTATCTGCAAGTTCAGCAACTGCTTTATCTGAAGGAGGAGATAGTTATTCATATTTTAGAAGACAGGCGATGGCTGCAGGAGCAGGAATTGTTATTGCAATTGTTCTTTCAAAAGTAGATTATAGAATTTATAGAAAATTTAAATGGATTTTTTATGTTATAATGATTGCTCTATTATTTTTGGTTGGATTTACTGGTATGTCTGCAGGTGGAGCAACTCGTTGGATAAACATAGGAGGATTTAATTTTCAGCCTTCAGAACTTGCTAAATTAGTATTTATATTATTTTTTGCAAGTTTAATGAGTGATTTAAAAGAAAGTGGAAAGATTAAAAACTTTTTTTGGGGATGTATTTTTCCATTACTATTTTTAATTCCAGTTGTAATTTCAATTTATGTTTTACAAAACCATTTTAGTGCAACTTTTGTAATTTGTTTAATTAGTGTTATTCAAATGGTGGTAGCTGGAACTAAAATTAGTCATTTTGTTGTGCTAGGTGCTCTTGGAGTAGGAGCATTAGGGGTATTTCTATCAGCTAAAAGTGGAAACAGTAGTAGTGGATCAGATTCTTCTTTTAGAATTGGAAGAATTCAAACATGGTTAGATCCATGGTCTGATGTTACTGGAGATGGTTGGCAAATAATTCAAAGTTTGTATGCTATTGGATCAGGAGGACTTTTTGGAGCTGGTTTAGGTCAAAGTAAACAAAAATATTTATATTTGCCTGAGCCTCAAAATGATTTTATTTTTGCAGTTTTAGCAGAAGAATTAGGATACATAGGTTGCTTAGTAGTAATAATATTATTTTTAATCTTTATATGGAGAGGAATAGTAATAGCAACAAGAGCTCAAGATACTTTTGGAACATTGATTGCTGTAGGAATAGTAAGTTTAATAGGAATTCAGGCTATAATTAATATTGCAGTTGTTACAAATACAATACCAGTTACTGGTATGCAACTTCCATTCTTTAGTTATGGAGGTACTGCAATGGTTGTTAATTTAGCAGCTGTTGGGATATTGCTGAATATTGCTCGTTCAGCCAAGAAAAAGTAATATAATAGTTCATACGAGAAATAGCAATCTGTGCTTTTTTACTCAATCGTAGTCGAATCAACGTGCAAAAAGCACGCCTCATCGACATACTCAATCGTAAAAAAACACATCTTACTATTTCTCGTGTGAACAGAAAATGACGTAAGTTGTAGAGTTTAAATTAGAAGCAGCAACTTGCACATTTTCATTTCAGTCGAAAACTAGTCAACGTACTCTATGAACGCCTCCTAGTTGTTCTCCATCATGAAAATGCACAATTTACTACTTCTAATTTAAACTATTAAATAGTATATTATTAAATGTTTTTTTGTAAAAGATGGAAAATAGACAATATAGGCTATTTTATTTTTGAAATAAAAAGGAAGGAAGATTTATGAAAGTCGTTATTTCTGCTGCTGGAACAGGTGGTCATATAAATCCTGGATTAGCAATTGCAGCTAAAATAAGAGAAAAAAATCCAAATTCAGAAATAGTTTTTGTTGGAACTAATAGAGGATTAGAAAATGATTTAGTTCCTAGAAATGGTTATACATTAAAAACTATTGAAGCATATGGATTTAAAAAAGAAATTTCAATAAAAAATTTAAAAAATATAATAAAGACTTTTTCAAGCAAAAAAGATGTAAAAAAATTTTTTGAAAAATTTAAACCAGATATTGTAATTGGAACAGGAGGCTATATATGTGTTCCGGTTTTTGGAGTTGCAATTAAAATGGAAATTCCAACTATTCTTCATGAAAGCAATAGTTTTCCTGGTAGAGCTGTCAAAATGTATGCTAAAAAAGTTGATAGAGTTTTAGTAGGATTTAAAGAAACAAAAGAAAATCTAGATAATATGGAAAACGTAGTAGTTACTGGAACTCCAACTAAAATAAAAAAATTAAATATTGATATAAATAAAAAATCTAAGCTTTTATCAGAAATTGGAATAAGAAATAATTTACCTATAGTTTTAATTTTCGGCGGAAGTCAAGGTGCTCAAAAGATTAATGAAGCTGTTTATGATTTAATAGAGCATGACTTAAATAAAAATTATCAAATAATTTTATCTTGTGGAGCTAAACAGTATGATATTATAAAAGAAAAATTAGAATTACAAGGTAAAAATATTAATAATTTGAAAAACATAAAAGTATTACCATATATATATAATATGGATGAAATGATGAATATTGCAGATTTATTAGTATGTAGAAGCGGAGCAATGACAGTTACAGAAATTGCAATTGTAGTTAAACAAGCAATATTTGTACCACTTCCAAGTAGAATGGCAAATCGTCAAGAAGATAATGCAAAAGTATTAGAAAAAATAGGTGCAGCAAGAATAATTAATAATGATAATATTAATTATCAAACTTTATCTAAAGAAATTGATAGTATTATTTTAAATAAAGAAAAACTATTAAAAATGGGAGCACAAGCTAAAACTCTTGAAACTAAAAATGTTTTAGATAAAATTTATGCTGAAATAGAAAAAGTATTGAAAATAGGGGCAAGAGACTGATTCTCTTGTCCTAACCCTTTTTTAAATATGGACAATGTGATGTTTTTTTCTAAATTTTTTTAAGAATAAAAAATTATTAAGAAAAGATTTATTCATAGTGTTTTTTATAAAATTTAGTTAATATTATTATTAATAGAGAATTTTTTCGTTAGTTTAAAACTATTGAAAGAGTAAGAGCAAAAAAACTAAAAAAAAACTTAACGACATGAAGTTA
>CALXVK010000069.1 GCA_944391975.1 uncultured Clostridia bacterium | reverse complement strand
GGAGAACCGTCCCCTTGTCCCTTAGAATTAAATAGCAATTCTGATGATCAATCAAATGAATTGATTGAAATTGAATTTATAGGTGGAAGAGGTAATACTCAAGAAAAAGATGGTATATTAGCATTATATAATCCGCAAACTGATGAGGACTATAAAAATTTTTATGGATATTATATTTATAAAATAAATAACAATGAAATAGGCGAATATGATGCATATAATTATAATATAAAAAGAAGAACAGAAAATAATATTGTAGAATTAGTTTTTTATACATCAAATTCTGATGAAATTGAAATAATTTGTGAATATAATCTAGATAGTTCAAATTATAATCAAAATTTTTTATTGAATTTTGAAGAAGAATCAATAGAATCTTCAGAACAATTAATGAATAATATTGCAAATGAAGGGGATTTTGATAATAATGATTTTGAAGTATATAGTTATAGTGGAAATATAAAAGTTATAATTAATGAAAAAACATATGAATTAAAAGAAGCTTTAGAAAATGATATTTTAACAGTAAATGATATATTAGAACAAATTAATATGGATGTTTTATATGGTATATGCGAAAAAACATCTTATGATGATGGTGGAAGTATAGAGTATTACTATGATAATTATACAATTTTAAAATATAATACTTTAGATGGAAATAAAGATCTAATAATTGGACCAAAAGAAAGCATAATAAATACTATAAACGAAACTCAATATAAAGGAATAAATCATATTGGAGAAAGTCAAAGTGAAATTGATGGAGTTTCATTAACAATAAAAAGTGGAACTCTTACAAATAGTTCTGAGACTGTTATTATAAGTGATGAAAATAGTCAAAAACATTCTTATGAACAGTGGTTCAGAATTGATAAAAAAGAAAATGATGAATGGAAACAATTAGATACTATTTCAGATGATTATGCTTTTATTGCTTTAGCATATAATATTGGAGAAGATGGCACTCTTGAAATGAATCAAGATTGGGAGGAATTGTATGGCAAGCTTGAAAGTGGTACATATAGATTGGTAAAAAGTATATATGATAATGGAACTAAATATTTTTTGGTTGAATTTACAATTAATTAAGTGAAGGGACACTTTTAAAAAGCAAGATGGTTTAAGTTAGCATTAAAAAATGTGACAAACCTGTTTTAAAAGGTGTCTTTTTTGTTGTGTAAAAAGAGAATTATTATAATATTCAATTATTCCAAAGAATGTAAGCCAACTAACAAAATAGCAAAAATCTATTGATTTTTTTAAGCGCTTATAGTAAAATCTAAACATAATTTAGAGGGGATAAATTTAAAAAGAATAGGAGCATGAAAGTATGTTAGAATTAAAAAATATTACTAAAAATTACTTATCCGGAGAAAATGAAGTTAAAGCTTTAAAAGGTATAAGTATTGAGTTTAGAAAATCTGAATTTGTCTCAATTTTAGGACACAGTGGATGTGGAAAAACAACTCTTTTAAATATCATAGGAGGATTAGATCGATATACATCTGGAGATTTAATTATAAATGGAAAGTCAACAAAGGATTTCAAAGATAAAGATTGGGATTCATATAGAAATTACTCAGTTGGATTTGTATTCCAAAATTATAATTTAATTACACATCAAACTGTGCTTTCAAATGTAGAATTAGCTCTTACTTTAGATGGAGTTTCTAAAAAAGAAAGAAAAGCAAGAGCTATTAAGGCTTTAGAAGATGTTGGTTTAAAAGATCAAATTCATAAAAAGCCAAATCAATTATCTGGTGGTCAAATGCAAAGAGTAGCAATAGCAAGAGCTTTAGTAAATGATCCAGATATAATTTTAGCAGATGAACCAACAGGTGCATTAGACACTGACACAAGTAAGCAAGTAATGGAATTACTTAAAAAAATATCAAAAAATAAATTGATAATAATGGTAACACATAATAAAGAATTAGCCGAAAAATATTCTACAAGAATAGTAAAAATATTAGATGGTGTTATAACAGATGATTCAGCACCATTTACAGAAGAAGATAGAAAAAAGGAAAAGAAAAAAGAATCTAAACTTGGAAAAACTGCAATGTCATTTTTTACAGCTTTTTCATTAAGTCTTAATAATTTAATGACAAAAAAAGGAAGAACTTTTCTAACTGCTTTTGCAGGGTCTATTGGAATTATAGGAATTGCTTTAATCTTATCGCTTTCTTCAGGTGTGCAAAATTATATAAATAAAGTAGAAGAGGATACACTTTCTTCATATCCTATAACAATAGAATCTGAAAGTATAGATATGGCTACATTAATGGAAGCTTTTATGGGGGAACAGGAAAGTACAGTTGAAGAACCTGCGGATAATACAATATATTCTGTTAATATTATGACAGATATTATAAGTGCAGTCTCTCAAGATGCCAAATCAAATAATTTGGAAGCTTTTAAAGAATACTTAGATAATGAAGATACAGTTATAAATGAAAATTCAAATGCTGTTCAATATTCTTATGGTGTAACTTTAAATTTGTTTAAAGAAGAAGGAGCTTTACAAGTAAATCCTACTGAAGTTCTAAATTCTATTGGTGTTGGAGATATGTTTGAATCTAGTTCTGAAGTAATGTCAATGTTGGGTTCAACTAGTACTACAAATACAAATGTATGGTCAGAGCTTTTAGATAATCCAGAATTATTACAAACACAATATGATGTTATATCTGGAAAGTTTCCAGAAAATTATAATGAAGTTGTTTTGATTGTTGATGAAAAAAATCAAATCAGTGATTACACTCTATATACTTTAGGAATTAAAGACCAATCAGAAATTCAAGGTATGGTTTATGATATAACATCTGAAGAAGGTGTTGAAAAATCAGATACAGAAACATATACTTATGATGATTTTGTTGGTTTAAAATACAAACTTTTATTAAGTACAGATTTTTATTCAAAAGAAAATGGAGTTTGGGTTGATAAATCAAGTGATACTTCATATATACAATCAAAATTAGCTGAAGCAGAAGAAATAACAGTAGTTGGTATTATTAGACCAAAAGAGGAAAGTAATATAACAACAACTACATATGGAGAAATTGGATATTTACATGATTTAACTGAATATGTTATAAATAAAACAAATGATTCAGAAATTGCAAAAGAACAATTAGAAAATCCTACAATAAATGTATTTACAGGAACTGAATTTTCTACAGAAGCTTCAAACAATGAATTTTCAATAGATAGTTTAACAGATGAACAAAAATTAGCTTTATCACAAATGTCTGAAGAAGAGCAATTACAATATATGTCAACATATTCTTCTAATATTAATGCAACTTATGAAAATAATTTAAGAACACTTGGAATTGTTGATTTAGATAATCCTTCTACTATAAATATTTATCCAAAAGATTTTGAATCAAAAGATTTAATAAAAACAGCAATAGAAGATTATAATAATAAACAAACAGATGAAGGAAAAGAAGAAAATGTAATAGAATATTCAGACTTTGTTGGAACACTAATGAATTCAGTAACTAGAATTGTTGATATTATAAGTTATGTATTAATTGCATTTGTTGCAATTTCATTAGTAGTTTCATCAATAATGATTGGAATTATAACATATATTTCAGTATTAGAAAGAACAAAAGAGATAGGTATTTTAAGAGCGATAGGTGCATCTAAAAAAGATATATCAAGAGTATTTAATGCAGAAACGTTTATAATAGGATTAACAGCAGGTATACTTGGAATTGTTATAACTATCATTTTAAATATACCTATAAACGCAGTAATTAAAGCAGTTACTGGAGTTTCTGGAATCTCTGCATTACCGATAGCAGGAGCAATTATCTTAATTTTAATTAGTATGATTTTAACAATAATTGCAGGATTAATTCCAGCTAAAATAGCAGCAAAGAAAGATCCAGTAGAAGCTTTAAGAACAGAGTAGAATTTATATAAAAGGGATGGTATACCAAAAAGGCTATCCCTTTTATAATTAATTTGGAGGTTTTATGGAAAATACTACGAAAAACAAAATTCGTAAAAGAAGAGATATAACTGTATATGTAGTTTTACGTGCTTTTGTAATTTTTACTTTAATAATGCAGATAATACATGGGAATTTTGAGAATGTTTTCTTTTGTGTATTAACTTTAGCATTACTTGTTTTGCCAATTATTATAGATCATAAATTAAATATAAAATTACCAACTTTATTAGAGTCAATAATATTCATATTTATTTTTGCAGCTGAAATTTTAGGTGAAGTATATAATTTTTATGGTTATGTGAAAAATTGGGATACTATTTTGCATACGATAAATGGATTTTTATGTGCAGCTATAGGATTTTCGTTAGTTGATATTTTAAATCAATCTTCTATTATAAAAGATAAGTTATCACCAGTATTTGTAGCATTAGTTGCATTTTGCGTTTCAATGACAATAGGTGTTTTATGGGAATTTATTGAATTCGGAATGGATAGTTTTACTAAAACAGATATGCAAAAAGATACAGTTATACCTTTAGTATCATCAGTTAGTTTAAATGAAGAAAATAAAAATAAAGCTGTTATATTAAAAAATATTGAAAAAACTGAAATTTATAGTATAGATAATGATGGAAATGAAGTGGTAACAACAATTGATTATGGATACTTAGATACAGGACTTATAGATACAATGGAGGATTTATTTGTAAATTTTGTTGGTGCTGTAGTATTTAGTGTTTTAGGACTTTTGTATATAAAAAATAGAGATAAATACAAATTTGCAGAAAACTTTATGCCAACTAAAAAAACTCCAGAGGAGATTGAAGCTTCCAAAAAAGCAATTGAAGAATTTAAGAATAAAAAAAATAGAAGAAAAATGAAATCAGAAGATAATCCAGAACAATAAAAATAAGCTCCACTATCTAAGTGGAGCTTTATAATTATTGTTTATTAGGGTCTGTATTTTTGTTTTTATTTTCTGAATTTTTATTTTTTTTCTCTTTTGCCATAATCAAAAGCACCTCCTTTTAAATTAAAATTAGTATTTGCGTAAAATTAGAATTTTATACAAAAATGTGTAACAATATTTACAATAAAAAATATTGAAATATAATACATATTATAATTTTTTAACAAACTCCAATTATTAAATAAAAAGTTTGATAATTAGGAGTTATTTTTTGTTGATAAATAAGTATTTCTGTGATAAAATATTTTCGTTCTAAAAAAGAGGTGAGAATATGGAAAAATTAACTATATTAGTTGTTGATGATGAAGCTAGAATGAGAAAATTAATAAAAGACTTTTTAGTAAAAAAGAATTTTAATATTTTAGAAGCAGAAGATGGGGAAAAGGCATTAGAAATATATAATAAAAACAAAAACAATATAAATCTTATTTTATTAGATGTTATGATGCCTAAAGTTGATGGATGGAGCGTTCTAAAAAAAATACGTGAAGAAAATAAATCGATACCAATAGTTATGCTTACAGCCAAATCAGAAGAACAAGATGAACTTTTAGGTTTTGAACTAGGAGTAGATGAATATATTTCTAAGCCATTTAGTCCTAAAATTTTAGTGGCAAGAGTAGCAGCAATACTTAAAAGAACAGAAAATAAAAATCAAGATATTATATCTTGTGATGGAATAGTTATAGATAATACAGCAAGAGTAGTAACAGTTGATAAAAAAACTGTTGAATTAAGTTTAAGAGAATATGAGCTTTTAAAATATTTAATGGAAAATAAAAATATTGCTCTTTCAAGAGATAAAATATTAAATACAGTTTGGAAATTTGATTTTTATGGTGATTCTAGAACTATTGATAGCCATATAAAAAAAGTAAGACATAAACTTGGAAAAAAGGGTAAACATATTGAAACAATTAGAGGAATAGGATATAAATTTAATGAGTGGTCTTAAGATAAGAAATGAAAAGAGAGAATTATTAAGAGAGTGAGGAAAAATGATTAGGTCTGTTAGAAAAAAATTATTTTTAACTACAGCCTTGGTGCTTTTAGGTATAATTTTAATTTTAGCTATTTTTAATTCTTTAATTTTAAGAGGTGCTTTATATGATGAAAGTAGTTTAATTGAATTATATATTTTTTTTGTTGCTTTAATTACTGCTGTTTTACGGAAGCATAGTTGTTTTTTTAATTGTTAGAAGCTATACAAAACCAATTGAAGAATTAGAAAAAATAGCTCAAAATATATCAAAACTAGATTTTTCAAAAAAATATAAAGTTAGAGGAACTGGTGATGAAATTGATAATCTTGGAATTAGTATAAATAAATTATCACAAGAACTTAAAGATATTTTAAAGAAAATGAGAAAAGCTAATAATGATTTAGAAAAAGATATTGAAAATAAATCTAAAATTGATGAGATGAGAAAACAATTTATTTCTGATGTTTCTCATGAACTAAAAACACCAATTTCACTAATTCAAGGATATGCAGAAGGTTTAGTTGAAAATGTAAATACAGATGAAGAAAATAAGAATTTTTATGCAGAAGTTATTTTAGATGAAGCTAATAAAATGGATAAACTTGTTAAAAGACTCCTAGAACTTATGAAATTAGAATATGAAGATAAAGATTTTAATGATAATAATTTTGATATTTCAGAGTTAATAGGCGAAGTTATCAGAATTTCTAAAGTAAAATTAGATGAAGAAAATATAGAAGTTATTTTTGATGAAACTGATCCTATATATGTATTTGCTGATGACTTTTATATTGAACAAGTTGTTACAAATTATTTTACAAATGCAATGAAAAATGTTGAAGAAGTAAATGGAAAAAAACAAATAGCTATTAATATAGAAAAATCAGAGGAAGTAGGAAAGGTAAGAATTTCAGTATTTAATACAGGAAAACATATTGATGAAAAACATATTGATAGAATTTGGAATAGATTTTACAAAATAGATGAATCAAGAGATAGATCAAAAGGTGGAACAGGAATTGGTTTATCACTTGTAAAAGCTATTATGAGTAGATATGACAATAGATATGGAGTACAAAATGTTAAAGATGGAGTAGAATTCTATTTTGAACTAAGTTATTCAAGAATATCTATGGATTAGTATATGAATATTAATAGAAAATTTATAAGTTGATACAATATTTATTTAGGAGGAAATTATATGTTTGCATATATTAAGGGCACATTAGAAGAAAAAGGAAATGGCTATGTTATAGTTGAAGCTGGTGGAATTGGATATAAGATTTTTATGTCAAATAATTCAATTGGAATTTTAGGTGAACTAAAACAAATAGTAAAAGTACATACATATTATTATGTAAGAGAAGATAATATTAGTTTATATGGATTTACAACTAAAGAAGAGCTTTCAATGTTTGAACTTTTATTATCAGTTAGCGGAATTGGAGCTAAATCTGCAATAACAATGCTTTCAAATATTGAACCTTCTGAATTTGCTTTAGCTGTTATTACAAATGATATAAAAAAATTAACTAAAATTCCAGGAGTTGGAAATAAATCAGCGCAAAG
>CALXVK010000068.1 GCA_944391975.1 uncultured Clostridia bacterium | reverse complement strand
TAACTTCATGTCGTTAAGTTTTTTTTAGTTTTTTTGCTCTTACTCTTTCAATGGTTTTAAACTAACGAAAAAATTCTAATATATAAGCATATACTATTAAAAGTCTAAAACTATTTTATATTAATTTTCTATTAACTTTTCAATCTTCTCATAATACTCCGGAAAATGTTTTTTAAAATTAATTGGTTTTAAAGTTTTACTATCTGCCCAAGCATGAATAGTTGATCCAGTAGCAATAGGTTTTTCTATTCCTTCTTTATAAGTTTCATAATTAAAAACAATTCTTGCAGGTGTAAGTTTTGAAATTTTTACTCTAATAGTTAGTTCATCCTCATATGTAGATGGAATCATATATTTACATGAAAGTTCTGAAAGTGGTAACATTATCCCTTCATTTTCCATTTCTGTATATGTAATTCCTATATTTTTAATCATTTCTGTACGTGCAAGCTCATACCAAATTGGATAAACAGAATGATGTGTTATTCCCATTTTATCTGTTTCTGCATAACGTACTGTTACTTTTATTTCTGTATACATTTTTATAAATTTTCTCCTTCTTCTTTGCTATCTTTACTATTATTCTGTTTTTTTAATTCTATATCATATTCATAAACAAAAATATCTTTAGATTTTGGTAAAATTAAATTATCACTTTCTCTAAAATAATTATTTGTTCTAAATTTAGTTTGACCCATTAATTTAAAATCAAATCTAGATGTATCAATTAAAACTTGTGTTGATAAATCCATACCCTCAGGTAATGTTTGATTTGTATTATCATAAAAAATAATATTTGTATAATATAAAAGAGGCATTCCTTCTTTAAAATTAATTTTAATTAAATTTAAAGCTCCTTCTCCTTTATCTTCATATATCTTAAATTCATTTTCTACATCAATATTCATCACTAAAAATGCATTTTCATCTACTTTTTCTGTAATTTGTACTAATTTATAAAGAGGCATATCAAATTTAGATTGAATTTTTGGCATTGCTCCATTAGTGTAATTTATTATAGATTGAAGCTTCTCAGTAAAATCAAATTCATCTATATTTCTATTTATATTTAAAATTTTATATATATTTTTTTCATTTTCTCTATGGCTTCTACTACCTATATACTTTGGTTTTCTATTATCATCTAAAATATTTCCAAAAATATCAAAATTTTCTTCATCTAAATATATTCTATTTTTATTAAATTTCTCTTTTAATTCTTTGAAACTAGACTTAATTTTATTCTCATCCATTTTACCTTTTTTTAATAGGTTAATAACAATATCCAATTTACTATTTATAACAAAAATACTGTCTGTTTCCTCTTTTGAAAGTTTTTTTCTTTGAAACTTGTCCATTTTTACCCCAAGAGATTCAAAATCTATTTCCATATCAAAAACTTTTCTAATTTGTTCTTGAATCAAATGTTCATTCTCTTCACCTTGTTCCAAAGATAATATTTCATCTTTTTTCGTAAATTTCCAAAAATCAAAGAAACTTTTTTTATGATCATCAATTTCTTTTATATATTCTTCAGCATTTTTTACTTTTCTTTTAAAATTCTCAAGCTTTAACTCTATTGCTTTTAAATCTTGAACTAAATTCTGATATTTTTTCTTTCCTTTATCAAGCATAGAATATATAACAACTAAATCTTCAATAGTATAAAAATCTCTTTCTTTCATATATGTTTCCATTGGCTCTAAATCAATTAAATTATCAGGATTTTCCTCTTCTATTATTTTAAAAGCTTCTTCTTTTTCCATTTCCTTTTTGATTTTTTTCTTTATCTTACTTGATTTAAAAAAGTATTTCATTCTACCACTAAACGTTTTTTTACATTCTAAAAAAGCTCCAATCTCTTTTTGTGTTTGAAGATATAATAATTCCTGTTCAGATGTTTTTTCTCTAGTTTCATTAAGTTTTTTTAATAATTTTTCACATACTTTATTTTGCTCTTCAATTTCGATTTTTGCAATTGAATATTGAGACTTTATAAAATCTGCTAAATTATCATAATCCATTTTTATATTTCCATGATAAATTTCTAAACCATTTTTACTATTAATTTTAGTCGAAAAAGAAAAATAATCTTTTATTTCAGATTGCATTACAAACAAAGCCTTTAGAGTTTTATAAAATTTAACAGCCTCTTCTTCATTTGATAATTTAATTTTATATGTACTTTTTACATTATCATATACAAAAGTTTCTCCTAAAATTTGTATAGACATTTCATCATTTTTATTATAAACCTCATATATTATTGGCCAATTTTTAGTAAATAGCCATAAATAATTTTCAATATCTACAAGTTCATCTCTATTTAAATATTTTTCTGAATAATTTACATAATTTATTGGTATAAAAATTTTTTCTTCAGCTTTTTTTGGATTATTTCCTATTTCAATTTTCTTTTTTAATAAATAAAAGAATTCAGCAAAAGTTGATTCCTTTGTGCAAACCATCATAAAATATCTATCAGTTGCTTCTGAATAGTATATATGCCATAAATGTTCTTTATTATAACGAACTCTAAATGGTTCTTTATTTTTCATCTCTTTTTGTATATTACTTACACTTTCTACCTCTGAGATTGAAAATTCATTTAACATTTTTAAAAAAGTAGTATAACGTTCTAAACCTTCTTCAGTTTCCTCATTTGCTAAATAACTTCCTAGTGGAAAAGCCTTACTATATTTTTCTCTAACAGGGTCACTTCTTAGACAAGGTGTTATTAAAATATCTATTTTATTTATTGGTACAAATCTAAAAACTTTGTGATCCTTATCATTATTTAACCTAGAAAGATTAAAATTTAATGGCTCAAAATCATATAAAAATTCGGGTATATTTTCTAGGTCTAAGCCAAGATAATCTAATTTTTGAATTAAATCACTTTTTATTGCTTTATCCACTTTTTTTGGTATCCTCCTTATTTTCTTTAGAAACTTTCTTTTTTTCTTTGTCTATTTCTTTAGTTTTCTTATTTTTTTCTTTATCTAATTTTTTGTTTTCTTTGTCTTTCTTTATTTTCTTATTTTCTTTATTTTCAAGGTTTTCTTCCTTTTTACTACCTTTTTTATTTTTTCTTAACTTAATTTTCACAATAACTATTATAATCAAAATAATAATTATTACAATACATATTATAACAATTTTTACTATATCTAAATATTTAAAAGAAAATTGAGTAGAATTTGATTCTGTTATATAAGTACTACCTTCATAATCTCTAATTTCTGTTCCACTTTTAAAAACATATTCTAAATTAACATTATTATAATGTTCAACTAAATCACAAATATTAGAAATCTCAATATTATCTTCTATTGAACTCCATAAAAATGGAAAGATTTTACTTTTTAATTCTAAATTAGAATTTCCATTTATAAGCTCTGAAGTCATACTGTTTATTTTACTAGTAGAAAGCGCGCTAAAAACTATATCATAATATCTGTCAGAACCTTCATCATATATATTTAATGTCATTCCATTTTGTAAACTGTCAGTTAAACTTTGTTTTATTTTTTCATGCATATTTTCTGCGATACTAATATTTGTAGACATTCTAATTGTTCTTGTAATTTTTCCAAAATTATTTGAAAAATCTGTTATAATAGTTATTTTTTCAAATTCAAAAGGAATAGAATATTCAAAACTAACTGTATTATTTCTTCCTGTATAATATTCTGTTAAATCATCTTCTGAATATCCTTCTGCTTCATCATCTGTTGCTCCTAACATTTTATAATAATCTTTTCCTGTAAAAGAGTATTTAAAAGTTCCATTTTCAGTAAGCAAAGTATCAACATCTACAAATTCAGAAAATGTTACTTTTATATTTCCTCCTTTTCTATAATCCTGTTTTGTTGTAATTCCAGAAGCAACATTTAACACATTCATAGTATAACTAGAAAGTTCATTTTCACTTTTAGCTTCAAAATTTATCGTAAATTCTACAGAACCTCTAGTATTTACTTTACACGTTACACCTAAATCGTCACATCTTTTTTGAATTAGCTCTTCATAATATTTTTTATCATCTTCTCCAAAAGAATCTAGTTTTAAAATTATCTCTCTTTCATAATTTTCATTATATGTAGTTGTAATTTCTAAAGATGTAAAAATATTTTCATCTTGATTTTCAACTTCGTTTATTCTTTGATTTTTGCTTTCATAAGTTGTACCTGTATCAAAACTTATATCTGAGCTTACTTCTGAAAACAAATTCATTTCTGAAGTTTCTAGATTATATAGATTATTTTCTTGCATATTTGTCATAAAATAATTTAACATTTCTAAAGTCGAAAAACTTTCAACATACATATTTTCATTATTAATTATTGTTGGTTCATATTCTAACATATATGAAACTTTTTCATAATAATCATCATAACTTTCAAAATCAAAAGAAATTGTAATTATTAAATTTATATTTTCTACAGAAGTAGAATAATTTAGCCAATCTATAGAAGAAGTCCTAATCATTGCCTCTAAATAACTTCTACCACCATTTACATAATTATCTAAATCAGACAAATCAACTGAAACAGCTATTTCTCTTGTACCTTTAAATTCTTCTTCACTTTCTGCATAAGTAGGAGTTCCAAATATAATTAATGCTAATATTGATAATATGACAATAAATATATATTTTCTTAATTTCATCAAATAAAATCCCCCTTTTATTAATAAATAGTATATCTGTATTTAACATTTAAAGTATTATCATTTGGCATTTCATAGAAAAATAATGTTGAACCTAAACTAGCAACTCCACATGATTCTAAATTAATACTAAATTCATTATATTCTTTTACTAATGTTTTCGTAGAAGTCCCTATATCTAATTTATATAATCCAACTCCACTTTCTGCTTGATCTAAGAAATAATAATATCCATCATTTCCTTTTATTACTGTCCAAAGTGCATTACCATTATTAACTTGAACTAAAGTTTTTTTACTTCCGTCTGAAGCTGAATATAAATACATTGTATTTACACCATCTAATTCTTCTACAGTAAATACTCCATCTTCTAATTCATTCCATCCAACAGTAGTTTCAATCTGTATACTTCCAGCTGGTGTATTCATATAATAAGCTGATGAAGTACCTCTTAATAAGGTTTTATCAACTATTGTTGTACTTACACTATATGAAAATTTACTTGACCTTGTAAATAAATTTTCTGCAACCAAAGGATCTTCACTTGATTCATTAATATAATAATACTCAACTGGTGCTTCTCCAAATAGCCAACTTATATCATCTTCTGTATCTTCACAAGCTACATAAAAAGCTGTTCCAGTATCTGCCATATAAAATGGTTTTATTCCTTTATCAAATGTTTGCAAAGTTTTATCTTCTAAAGTACTTCTATCAATCATTTGAACTTTATTTATTTCATCTTTATCTACATAATAAAAATATGTTTCATCTTCTAGAAGGATAGTATCAACACCAGATAAAATTATTTTATTTTTTTCAGATATTCCATCTTTTGCAACTCTATATATATCATATCCTCCACTTTTACCTGTCTTAAATATGTATACATATCCTATATCTATTCCACAAATTCCTATAAAATCTCCATCCGTCTCTAATTCTTCAGTTTGCAAAGCTTCATTTCTTTTAATTAATTTAGATTCTGAGGTTTTCTCACTATATTCTTTGTAATATTCAAAATCACTATCTTTAGCTGTTACTAAAGAATATTCCATAGTTCCTGGATCATAAGTTGTCTCAGTCTTTTCTCCTAATTGAAAAATAGTTAAATCAATCAAAGTAAAATTATATGTAAAATCTTTACTAAGCTCAAATCCCCAATCTGCTATTAAACCTTCTGTTGCAAATTTCATTCTTATACGTATTTCAAGTGCTTTAAAATATCCTCTTATATATCCATCAGCTTCTATTTTCGAGTTTTCTTCATCTTTAACCCAATTATATGAACCATCTTCTGCTTGAACCATATTAGATACTGATGTCGCAGTAAATTCAGCCTCTGCCTCTGCTCCAATATCAATTAACCCTAATTCTAAAACATTTACATTTGCGATTGTTATTAAACCAGAAAATCCTAAACATGTAATATCTGTATATATTTTAGCTGAAAAATTTAGCTCGAGACTACCGCTTTCCGTTGAAGATGATTCTAACATATCACTACATAATTTTCCATCTTCAAAAACTGTTAATTTATAGTTAAATTCTCTTGAATAATTCATACCTGCAGATACAGAAACTGTTATATTTCCTTCAACATCACTATAAATCATAAGTCCACAAGAAACTGGCATAAACTCAATTCCACTATATACTTGATCAAAATATAATGGTGTTCCTGTAAAATCTATATATGCAATCGGAAAAGCTTTTTTACTTAATCCAGAACATTTTATAGCAGCAATATCTTTATCACCAAGTACTGCTGAAGTTTCTTTTCCTCCTAATGTTCCCTTATATTTTCCATATAGTTCAACATTAGCAATTGCTTTTCCACCAAATTCCCAAGATAAATCTCTCATACCACCTTCAAAGATATTAAAATCTAAATTAATCTTTGAAGATAAATTTTCTACTCCTATTTTTCCTGATAATCCTAATGATATTTTATTAGAGGCCTCTAGTGTACTTTCACTTCCTGCAGGTTCTTCTCCTCCTTGTGTCACAGAAGACTCTAATCCAATATCACTTATAACTTCATTTGAAATATCAGCAATGGCTTTAGTTGTTACTTGTTTTGTATCTAAATTAAATTCTACACCAGTATCAAAATCTATAACTAAGCTTTTTCCTTCAAAATTTAAATTATCTGTTTGTACTGTTTCTATATCATCATAATTAATATTGTCTAAATATGTAACAGTATAATCTGTACTTTCTATATTATCAAGATTTGTCATTTCTGTTTCCAAATCATCAACAAATCTAACATTTACTCCATCAATTGTATTTATATTATTAACATTTTCTTCTGATAATAAAGTAGTTTCATTTATATGAACTTCATCAAATACTTCATCTAATGTTGGATTTTCAGTTTTTACAATTAAATTTCCAGATGAATCCGTTGTTTTTGAAACAATTTTTCCAATATACACTTCTTTAAATGGAGTTTGCTCATTTCCATCTAAAATAAAAATGTCACCTTTTTCATAATCTTCAAATTCTGGTGCACCTGTAGAATTTAAAGTCATACTAATTGTTGAGTCTGAATTTGTTTGCAGCGAAACAATTCCAGCATTTACATTATTTGCATTTTCTTCTCCTATGACTTTTACAAGTGAACTTAGTTTAGCTGTACTTTCTTCACTTTCCTCTTCACTACTTTCTTCGTCTTCATCTGAAGTTTCTATCTCCTCATTTTCTTGAGAAATAGAATCTCCTTGAACAGTATAATCATTTACCACTGGTTTAAGTTTATTTCTTATAAAAAAAAATAAACTTACTCCAATTACAACTAAAATTAATAAAATAATAATAACTTTTCTTAATTTTTTATTCATAATAATAATCCCCTCTATTTTTATATAGCTTATTATATCAATTTACATTATAAAAATCTATAT
>CALXVK010000067.1 GCA_944391975.1 uncultured Clostridia bacterium | reverse complement strand
TTCAATTCTAAAATACATTTTTTTAATTCTTCAACACTAATTGGATCTAACCCTGAAAATGGCTCATCTAATATTAAAAAATCTGGCTCATGTAAATTTGAAACTATAAACTGAATTTTTTGCCTATTTCCTTTAGATAAGTCCTTTACTTTTTTGTTTAAATATTCTAAAATATTAAATTTTTCCAACCAAAAAATAAGTTTTTCTCTTATTTCCTTTGTTTCCATTAATTTTAAGGTTCCATAATATTCGCAAAGTTCTAAAACTGTATATGATGGAATTAGACTTCCTTCTTCTGGAAGATATCCAAAATGATTTAAAGTATCTTGAGTAATTTTCTCATTATTATATAAAACTTCTCCTTTGGTTTGTTCAATAATGCGTAATATTACTCTGAAAGTCGTAGATTTTCCGTGCCCCATTTCTTCCAATCAATCCAAAAATTTTTCCATCATTTACTTTAAAAGAAATGTCATCAATAGCCTTATTTTCGCCAAACTCCTTTGTTACATTTTTTAATTCTAACATAAAAAGTTAATTCCTTTCTAATTTTTTATCTAAAATTTAAATTGCGTTTTAGACATATAAAACCAAACAATAAGCCGGGTTCTGTTATTTCAAATAGTCATTTATCTAGGATATATATCACTATATATCTCAAGCCACTTTTAAGCTGCATAGATAAAACGAGCAGTTTTTACTATCTATGTTTTGCTTTTAAATGTTGCTCCAGATAGGGTTTACATTGACGCGGAATGTCACCATTCCACCGGTAGGCTCTTACCCCACCTTTTCACCATTGCCCAAATTAGGCTGTTATTTTCTGTTGCACTTTCCCTGAGGTCACCCTCGCTTGATGTTATCAAGTATCATTGCTCTATGGAGCCCGGACTTTCCTCTCGCTTAAAATTAAGCCAGCGACTATTTTGTTTACTTTCATATGCCTTTAAAACGCTTTTTTATTATAGCATAAAACAATATAAAAAGCTAGTAATTTACGTAAAATAAAACAGACCTAAATGAGGTCTGTTTTTTATTTATAATGATTCACTATTTACTTGATTTTTTTCTTTTTTGTTTGTAAACACTAAAAATTTACTAAATATATAATTTAAAATAATAACTACTACTTGAGTAAATATTTTCATTATTATTTCATTAATTAATAATAATGATACTCCTACATACATTATTCCCATATCTAAAAGTGCTGTCACGGCCCTTGCTGACATAAATTTTACAAATTCACTCCATACTTCTTTTTTGGTTTGTTTTTTTCTTTCAAAAACAAAAAATCTATTTGTAAAATATTGAAAAAATACAGCAGCTAAAATTGAAATTACATTGCTTACTTGATAAAGTTCTACTCCTAAAAAGAAATTTAAAACTACAAAAACTCCTACATTTAAAAGTGTAGCTAATCCACCGAAAATCAAATAATTCCAAATTTCTTTATATTTCTTGTATATATCAAAACACCAATTAATCAGCTTTTTCATCTTTTCTCCTAATTTCCATTTCAAAATTGATTACTAAATAAATCAAAACAAAGAACATCATTCCTGGTAAAATCCATGTACTTACAGGTATTCTTAAAATTGCAACTATACTTAGTAATAACAATAATAAAATAATTGATTTTCCAATTACTTTTAATGTATTTTTTATAACTTTTTCAGATTTTAAAATTTTATATCTTATTATCATACATACAATAATTATAATTGCTGAAATAATAGTAGGTAAAATATATGGTCTTAGTAAATCACGAAGTCTAATTTTTGAATCATGATAGACATTGTAATCTGTTCCCTCTACTAATTCATCTACTACTGATGTTGTTTCAGAATCAGTATTTATAGTTTCATTTGTTTCTGTATCTGCTACATTTTCTGCAGTCTGTTCAGTATTTGTCTCTTCATCTGTTGACTCTTGATATAAAGCTGATAATTTTTCTAATAAAGCTTGTTTTTCTTCTTCACTTATTGTTTCTGAAATAATATAAACTGAATCATCAAAAACTTCAACAGTTCTTACTTCAAAATCTTTTTCTCCAAACACTTCATTTCCAATTGAAATAATATCATCTTTGTTAAATTTTTGTTCAAATGTATATTGTAATGTATCATGTTCTCTTAAATATAAACTAACATTGAATCCTTTTATTCCAACTACTATACATCCTGCGATTATTATAATAGCTATAATTGCTATTAGAATTTTTTTCTTAGTTTCCATATCCATTTCCCTTCAATCTTTATTTTTTATTTATATTACTCAATACATATCTTGAGATTATTGTATTAAATAGAATTTCTATTAATAATCCCCAGAATAAAGTCATACCAATTCCTGTTATACTTGAATTTACAGAAAACATTGTATAAATAAATGCAACAATTATAATTGGAAATATTACACTATAAAATGATTTCAAAGTTTGCAAATAAGATTTTTCTGTTTCATTTTTTAGATTTTCTAAATATTTTTTTATAAATAAAACATTTATAAAAATTAATAATCCTATTGAAATAATACTACTAATTGAAATTACAATACCTAAAACTTTTAAAATCAAAATTAATAATCCAATAAAAGCTGCATTAAATATTCCAGCTAAAAATCCTTTTAATTTATATTTAATTGTAAAAATAATTGTTATTAATATTAATAAAACAATTAGTACTACTTTTAATACTAATAAAGCAATATCATCAATATTAGATTGAATCAAATATCCTGTATTATCTTGAGTATAAATTACAGGTAATTCTTCTAAGTTAATAATAGTTGCTATTGATTGTGCTGATTCAATATATGCATTTAATGTATCCTCATCAGATATATTACTTCCTAATGGAACACTAATTGCACTATCTGTGTACTCCTCACCAAAGTAAGTTGTATAAATTGATGAGCCATCCATTGTTATAGAGACATAATCTGTTACTGATTCCCCATTGTCATTAGTATAAGCAATATATTCAGTACTAATGTCATTTAAAATTTGTGCTCCTTCTTCATCAAACTCAATATTTAAATATATTGTATAAGTAATCCCATCTTGAGAATAAGGATATACTGATGCAGAAACAATATGGCTATCATCTATTAAAACAACTCCTGTTTGATAATCAATTACTTCTATTTTACCAGTAGTACATACTGCTGTTTCATATAAATAATTAATATCATCATTTTCAGATAACTCAACTACCATGTAACCAGTATTATCATCTAATCTAATTGAATAATCTGTTGCTCCCATGCTATCTAATCTTTTTTCAATTATTCCTTTTGTTTTTTCATAATTTTCTGCATTTAAAACATCATCAGAATTTTGTCTAATTATTTGTGATTCGATAGTAAAACCTGTATTATTTTCCCAGTCTTCACTACTTGTACTATTACCATTAGCTACTTCACCTCTGATATTTCCTTCATCATCTACGTAAACTTCTGCTTCTTCTTCAGTATTATCAACTGAAAGACGATATTCTATAGCTCCATCTATTTCAGAACTATATGTTGCATCTGGAACTATATTTTTAAGTTTATTAAGCTGTTGCATATAAATTCCCACAAATGCAATTACAATGATAGCTATTGAAATAAGTGTTAATAAAATAGCCATCAATTTCTTGCTTAATGTTTTCTTTCCCACGTTTTTTTCCTCCTAAATGTAAATCAAATTCTTGTAAATTGTATATTAATTTAAAATAAATTTCAATACATTTAAAAAAATTTTATTAATTTTTATCATTAATTCTAAATTATAAAAAATTAAATATATTTATAATATAACATAATATTAAAAGAAAGGAATGAAAACAATGCAAGAAAATATTAAAGACTTTAAAACACTCTCAATAAAAATTTTTATAAAAAATCTAGTAATTGAATTTTTACTTACACTCATTTTATTGATGATTTTATCAATTCTTTTAAGTTCAACAAATTTAAGTGAAAATATAATAAATCCAAGTATAATATTTATTTCAGCTTTTAGTATTTTAATTGGTTCTTTTTTCTCAAGTAGAAGAATAGGAAAAAAAGGAATATTAATAGGTCTTTTGCAAGGGCTAACATATATGATTATATTATATTTATTTTCAAGTATCTCAAGTGGAAATTTTTCATTAAATATATCTAGTTTAATAATGATTTTAATTAGCTTAATTTGCGGAATTATTGGAGGAATACTAGGTGTTAATATTTTAAAATAATTAATTATAATTTGTAGTTTAAAAGGCTGTAAAATGTATTTTTACAGCCTTTTATTATTAAATTATTCCCATTCAATAGTTGCTGGTGGTTTTGATGTGATGTCATAAACTACACGATTTATATGTTTTACCTCATTTACAATTCTACTAGACGTTTTTTCTAAAATCTCATAAGGTATTTTTGAAAAGTTTGCTGTCATAAAATCTGTTGTTTCCACAGCTCTTAAAGCAAGTGTATAGTCATAAGTTCTTTCGTCCCCCATAACTCCAACACTTCTTAAGTTTGTTAAAACAGCAAAATATTGATTTATACTTTTATCTAATCCAGCTTTTGCAATCTCTTCTCTAAAAATATAATCTGCATCTTGTAGAATTTGTACTTTCTCAGGAGTAATATTTCCTATTATTCTAATCGCTAAACCTGGTCCTGGAAATGGTTGACGATATACTAATTTTTCAGGTAACCCAACTTCTAGTCCAGCTTGTCTAACCTCATCTTTAAATAAATCTCTTAAAGGTTCAACTATTTCTTTGAAATCAACATAATCTGGAAGACCTCCAACATTGTGATGACTTTTAATTTTAGCTCCAACACCTACTCCGCTCTCAATTACATCCGGGTAAATAGTTCCTTGAACTAAAAAGTCAACAGTTCCAATTTTTTTAGCTTCTTCTTCAAAAACTCTTATGAATTCTTCTCCTATAATTTTTCTTTTTTCTTCTGGATTTTCAACATTTGCAAGTTTATTTAAAAATCTACTTCTTGCATCTACTTTTATAAAATTAAGTTCAGAATTTCCAAAAACATCAGAAACTTCTTCAGCTTCATTTTTTCTAAGTAATCCATGATCAACAAATATACATGTTAAGTTTTTTCCAATTGCTTTACTTAAAATCATTGCAGCAACAGAAGAATCAACTCCGCCAGATAAAGCACATAGTGCTTTTTTATCTCCAATCTTTTCTTTTAAAGATTTTATAGTATCTTGAACAAATGAGCTCATTTTCCAATCTCCATGGCAACCACATATATTGTAAACAAAATTTTTAATAATCTCAGTTCCGCGATTTGTATGATTAACCTCTGGATGAAATTGAATTCCATAAAAATTCTTTTGAACGTTTTGCATTGCAGCATTTGGGCAATTGTCTGTTTTGCCAATATTTTCAAAACCTTCTGGCAAACTATCTACAAAATCTGTATGACTCATTAAGCAAATATTTTTATCTTCAAATCCTTTAAATAATTTTGAAGTACTATCTATTGAAACCTCTGTAGTTCCATATTCTCTTTTTTCAGCTCTCCTAACTTTACCACCTAATGAATAAGTCATAAGTTGCATTCCATAACAAATTCCTAAAATTGGTATACCTAAATTAAATACTTCTTTATCGCACATTGGTGCATTTTCTGCATATACACTAGCAGGTCCACCTGTAAAGATAATTCCTTTTGGATTTTTTTCTTTTATTTTTTCAATTGGAGTATTAAAAGGAACAATTTCAGAATATACATTACATTCTCTTACACGTCTTGCAATCAATTGATTATATTGTCCATAAAAATCTAGAATTAAAATAAGCTCTGATTCTTTCATTAAACATATTGTATGATAAAAAATCATACACTCCTTTCTTTTAAAATTAAATTTATATAGTAAAAATTTATGTACTAAAAAATTAAATATTTATTATTTTATCATAAAACGACAAAAAAGTCTATAGAATAAACAAATAAAGATGGAAAGAGGTGCCTGCACGAGGCACCTCTTGAAAGGTTTAAATCTTCTTGTGTTAACTTATACTACGCAAAGTTCCACTTTGCCATTGATTTGAGCTATGCACCTAAACTTGCTCAAATCAATAATACAGTTAATATCTCCTCTCCTGTATTGCCAAATTTCCTGTTCTTTTACCATCTCTGGCAGAGTAAAGTTTGTTGAATCGGCAAATATCTCTCTGTGAGATGCTCTAAACTGTCCTATTTTAATATAGAAATTCAGAACATCATGATCAATATAATCCCATGTCATAGGTTTACGATTCATTGGATCCTTATAACCCATAATGCCGATTTCATCTCCAGCAAAAATTGCAGGAAGACCTGGCAATGTGTATTGAAGAAATACAGCTACTTTTTGCATTTTCTTTGCCAAAAGCAGTTTTTTCCCTACAATTCTATCATTCTCCACTTCCCATTTTCTGAATTTGAAGGTATCAAATATACCACAGACAAACCAGAATCCGTCGTTTTCCATACTCCAAACATTTTCAAAACTTGGATCTTCTTTCATAAAATCTCCAACAAGTATGTTTGGAATTCTTGGAATATCATGTGATGATAAGAAAATCGGAGAAACATCAAGCGCTTCTGGCGGATAAAGTGTTTTTATATCGTTTACAACACCCCTAAAATAATTGAAATTTTTCCATCTTACGAACCGATAAATAGCGTTTGTGAACTGATAATTCATCACGCCGTCAAGCTCATTGCCATATAAGAATCCTCTATGATCACCTGTTACAGCATTTTTCCATACTTCGCCTAAAATATAGAAATCATATTTTTTAGCTATACTACGGATAAACCGTAACACTTCATCAGGAAGCTCATCGGCAACATCCAGACGAATGCCATCGAAATATTTAGAATATTTTTCAATCCATCTTTCAAGCAACTCAAAATAGCCAGGATTAGCTTTGTTAAATTCAACCAAATCCTTATATCCCCACCAACGTCCAGCAGTAAATAATTCTGGAAATGTTTTAATGAGCGGATTTTCAGAACTAGCATGGTTGAATACAACATCTTGAATTACTTTGATTCCAATAGCATTTGCCTTAGATTTTAATTCAGCTTGATCATCCCAAGTTCCTACGATTTCATCTATTTCTTCATAATCGATAGTATCGTATCTATTAGATGAACCTCCTTTGAAAATTGGAGTGAGGTATATCGCTGTAACACCAAGTGATTTAATATATGGAATTTTAGAAATAATTCCTTTTATATTTCCACCATAATATTGGTCGTTTCGATATACTCCATCACTATCTGGCATCCACTTTGGGAACGTGTTCCATGCAACAAGCTTGTCTTTTACCGATTCTGGCGGATCCTTGCAACAGAATGTATCAACAAAAATCTGATACATGATTCCGCCTTTCACCCAATCAGGTGTCTTAAAAGTTTTTAGATAAGAAAAGCACTTCCAAAATTCAAGATTTTTTCCTTCAGCTTCACTTTCCAGTATAGCCGAATCATCCTCACCACTGTATTTAATATTTTGCCAAATCCCATTTAGCTTTACAGCAATATGGAACGTATGATAATTCGGTGCATCGAAAAATTTTGTAGCTTTAAAAGTGCTATACTCATTGTCAGATAAAGCTTTGTCATAAGACAAATCAACAATATCTTCTTTTCCCGGCTCTTGTCCATATAAATTAAAGAACGCCTTAACTTCACTTATGAAACCATATTTATTATTTATCCGAAGTTTTATACATAAAGCCTCTCCTGTCTTAACTGGTGAATTGTACGTAAGATAAATACCCTTCATAAAATAACCTCCTTAAATTTAAAAAAGTTTTCATAAAAATTTTTAAACGTAACTGCGTTTATGTATAAACTTTATATCGTTTTATTAAAAATGTCAATCACTTAATTTACATAATTTTAATAATATTTTTATAATATAAGTTTAATAAAACAAAAATAACTTCTCTTATTTTAGAGAAGTTATTTTAAATTATTATCTATTTTCTATTTCTTTTAGAATTACATCATGAGCTATACCTTCTTTGATACTTATATTTGAAACCATTGT
>CALXVK010000066.1 GCA_944391975.1 uncultured Clostridia bacterium | reverse complement strand
TTGATTTTTAACTTGTCCGCCTAGCAATACTTGTTTCTTTTTAAAATTAAAGAATAAATGAATAAACTTCGTCTTGCATTGCTAGATTGTATTAAAAATTAAATCAATATGCAAAAGCATGCATCATTGATTTTTGATTTGTTAGCCTTGCAATATAAAATTTTAATTAAAGTTAAAAAATAAATTTAAATAAATATATTTTAGAAAGGATGGAAATTATGGATAAAGAAGAAAAAGTAGATTATAGCAATACTTTGAATTTGCCAAAAACTGATTTTCCAATGAGAGGAAATTTACCAGAGAATGAGCCAAAGATACAAAAAGAAAAATTTACTCAAGAATTGTATGAAAAAATGCTAAAGAAAAATGAAGGAAAAACCCCTTTTGTATTACATGATGGACCACCTTATGCAAATGGAGAAATCCATATTGGTCATGCTTTAAATAAAGTTTTAAAAGATACTATTGTAAGATACAAGAATTTACAAGGATTTTATACTCCATATATTCCAGGATATGATACTCATGGAATGCCAACAGAGAAAAAAGCAATTGAAAAATTAGGATTAAATAGAGATGAAATTCCTGTAAATCAATTTAGAGATACATGTAAGGAATTTACATCAAATTATAAAGATATCCAAACTGAAGGATTTAAGCGTTTAGGTGTATTAGGAGATTGGGAACATCCTTATATAACATATCAACCTCAAATGGAAGCAAGACAAATTGGTGTTTTTGCTAGCATGTATAAAAAAGGGTATATCTATAAAGGACTTAAACCTGTTTATTGGTGTACAGATTGTGAAACAGCTTTAGCAGAGGCTGAAATTGAATATAAAGATGTTAATTCAAATACAGCTTATGTAAAATTTCCAGTAAAAGATGGAAAAGGATTAATAGATAGAGATAATGCCTATATTGTAATTTGGACAACTACACCTTGGACTTTACCAGGAAATACAATGATTGCTGTTGGAGAAGATTTTGATTATGCAGTTGTTAAAGTTGGAAAAGAAAGATTAATTTTTGCCAAAGAATTAGTTGAGAAAGTAATGGAAATTGCAGGAATAGAAGATTATGAAATAGAGCAAGTAATGAAAGGCAAATATTTGGCAGGAATAGTTTGTAAGCATCCATTTTTAGATAGAGATTCTTTAGTAGTTTGTGGGACAGAAGATTCTGTAAATGTAGAGCTCGGAACTGGTACAGGTTGTGTTCACTGTGCACCAAGCTATGGTAAAGAAGACTATTTATTAGGATTGAAACATAATAGCGATATTATAGTTACAGTAGATAGCAAAGGTGTTCAAAGAGGAGAAGGTTCAGGACCATTTAAAGATATGTATTATGCAAAATCTGATAAAGCAATTATAAAATGGTTAGACGAACATAATTTATTATTAACTTCTCAAGTTGTAAATCACTCATATCCACATTGTTGGAGATGTAAGAAACCAGTTATATTTAGAGCGACAAGTCAGTGGTTTGCTTCAGTTGATGGTTTTAGAAAAGAAACTCTAGATGCAATAAAAACAGTAAAATGGTATCCAGCATGGGGTGAAGAGAGAATTACTAAAATGGTTGAAGAAAGAAATGATTGGTGTATTTCTCGTCAAAGAACATGGGGAGTTCCAATTCCAGTATTTTATTGCAAAGATTGTGAAAAAGAATATGTAACTGATGAGAGCCTTAAAAAGATTCAAGATATAGTTAGAGAAAAAGGCACAAATGCATGGTTTGATTTAACAGAAAAAGAATTAATGCCAGAAGGTGCAAAATGTCCAAATTGTGGATCTACAGAATTCAAGAAAGAAACAGATATAATGGATGTTTGGTTTGATTCTGGATCAACACATGATTCAGTTTTAACTGAACGTGGACTTCCAGACGCAGATATGTATTTAGAAGGAAGTGATCAATATAGAGGCTGGTTCCAATCATCATTATTAACTTCTGTTGCAACAAAGGGAAAAGCTCCTTATAAAGAAGTTGTAACACATGGTTATACAGTTGATGAAAAAGGAAATAAAATGTCTAAATCAGTTGGAAATGTTATAGCTCCACAAGAAATTATAAAACAATATGGAGCAGACATATTAAGACTTTGGGTTTTAGCATCAGACTATACATCAGATGTTAGTATTTCAAAAGGTATAATGAAACAAGTAAGTGAAGTTTATAGAAAATTAAGAAATACTGCAAGATATATATTAGGAAATATATTTGATTTTGATGTAGAAAAACCAGTTGCATATAAAGATCTACAAGAAATTGATAAATGGGCATTAACAAAATTAAACAGATTAATTGAAGATTGTACTTCAAGTTATGATAAATATGAATTTAATAGTGCATATAGAGCATTAAATCAATTCTGTGTTGTAGATATGAGTTCATTCTATTTAGATATTATAAAAGACAGATTATATACTTCAAAACCTAATTCAATTGAAAGAAGAGCAGCTCAGACAACAATGTATGAAATTTTGTCAAGCTTAGTTAGAATAATGGCTCCAATGACATGTTTTACAGCTGAAGAAATTTGGAAATACATGCCACATAGAAAAGGTGAAAATTTAGAATCAGTAATGCTTAATTTCTATCCAAAAACTCATAAAGAGTGGGAAAATGAAGAATTAGAAAGAAAATGGGCAAAATTAATAGGATATAGAGAAGAAATTTCAAAAGCGCTAGAAGTAGCAAGAGCAAACAAAGAAATAGGTCTTTCTCTAGAAGCAAAAGTAGAAATATTTGCAGAAGGTGAAGATTATAAATTTTTAGCTGGAAAGGAAGAGTTATTAAAAGAAATTTGCATTGTTTCAGATGTTAAAATAAGCGAGAATAGAAGAAATAAAGATGAAGAAGTTGGAATAGGAGTAAAAGTATCAAAAGCAGACGGAGAAAAATGTGAAAGATGCTGGAAATATTCTGTCACAGTAGGAAGCAGTAAATTGCACCCAGATGTATGTGAAGAATGTGCAAATAACTTAGAATAGCAGTAAGAATATTTCATGGAAAATTTTTCGAAGAAAAAATTTCCAGGTATATCCTAAATCATAGCAGATAGATACTTTAATATCCACATATATGTGCTAAATGCATTAGTAATTTAGAATAATAAGAGCTATAGCTCATGGAAATTTTTGATAAAAAATTTCCAGGTATATCTATAAACATAGTAGATAGTTATTTAACACACCCAACAATATGTGCAGATTGTGCAAAGAACTTAAAATAGGTAAGCAGAATATTTCATGGAAAATTTTTCGAAGAAAAAATTTCCAGGTATATCCTAAATCATAGCAGATAGATACTTTAATATCCACATATATGTGCTAAATGCATTAGTAATTTAGAATAATAAGAGCTATAGCTCATGGAAATTTTTGATAAAAAATTTCCAGGTATATCTATAAACATAGTAGATAGTTATTTAACACACCCAACAATATGTGCAGATTGTGCAAAGAACTTAAAATAGGTAAGCAGAATATTTCATGGAAAATTTTTCGAAGAAAAAATTTCCAGGTATATCCTAAATTACAGCAGATAGATATTTTAATATCCACATATTTGTGCAAAATGTGTTAATAAATTATGGAGATATAGAATGGAACAAATAAGAATTTTATGTTATGGTGATTCAAATACTTGGGGATATATTTCTGGAAGTGATCATCAAAGATATGGAAATAATGAAAGATGGACAAAAATATTAGCTAGTTTATTAGGTCAAAAATTTGAAATAATAGAAGAGGGATTAAATAGCAGAACTTTAATATCTAATGATACAAGACCAGGTAAAGAAGGAAAAAATGGATATGAATATTTAATACCTTGTTTAGATACACATGATCCAATTGATTTAGTTATATTAATGCTTGGAACAAATGAATTGAAATATACTTTTAACAAAAGTGCTAAAGATATTGGAGAAATGTTAGAAAAATATTTTGTTAAAACCATTTTAAATAGAAAGTCACAATTAAGAAATAGCTATCCTAAATTATTGATAGTAGCACCTCCTATAGTAATTGAAAACAAAGAATCTAATGTAGATGATAAATATAGAGGTGCATCACCAAAATCGAAAGAATTAAATGATATATATAAAAAGATTGCTGAGGAATATGATTGTTACTTTTTAAGTAATCAAGGTTTAAATACTGGAATTGATGGTGTTCATTTAACAAAAGAAAGCCATAAAATTTTGGCTGAAAAATTATGTAGTATGATAAATGATATATATGATTAAATAGAAAATCTGTATAGTAAAACACATATGTGGTAACTATACAGATTTATTTTATTTTACAATCTCTAAAATCTCCTTAGGAAGATATTTAGAAACAGCTCTATTATGTTCTAAAAGTTCCATTACCATACTTGAACTTATATTTCCTAGGTTTCCGCTTCTTATGTATATTGTATCAATTCCAGAAAGTTCTTCATTTATTGAGGCTAGATTTTCTTCATATTGGTAGTCCATACCATTTCTAACTCCACGAATTAGGAATGTTGCATTATATTTTTGGGCAGTATCAACTGAAAGATTATCATATATTATAACTTCAGCATTAGTTATATTTTCACGTTTTAAAACAGCTTCAATTCCAGATTTCATAATATTTTTATCAAATCTAGGTGTTTTATTTGGCTGAATACCAATTCCAATAATTACCTTATCAAATAATTTTGCAGATTCTCTAACAACATGTAGATGACCATTTGTAAATGGATCAAAACTTCCTGCATAAAAACCAATTTTCATATTATTTTTTTACCTTTCTATTTGTTTTTCTTTTCATTGTTTTTAAAATAGTTTTTTGTTCAGCTGTAATTCTATATGATTCAATCATTTTTTGTAATGTTTTATTAAATGTAAAATCATCTAAATTATTTTTTCCTTCTAAATATTTCATTAATTTTTCATTATACTTAATTCCAATTTCTGCTAAACACCACGCTACAGCCATTTTAACATAATATCCATCATGATTTATATTATCTAAAATATTTAAGACTCTATCAATATATTCATCATTAATATAATAGTCTAAAAGCATTATAACAGCAAATCTAATTTCAAATTCTTTATCAGAATTTAAATATGGAGTTAAAAAGTCAAAAGTTAATTCTAATTCATCTTTTTTTAGTTTTAAAGTGGGAACAAAAGTATCTGAAATCGCCCAGCTATCTATTTTAGGTACAAATTTTTTAATTAGAGGTATTTTTTCACTAAAACTAAGTGTTGAATAGGCGATAACTAATCCTTGAAGAAGAGCTTCTTCAAAATATTTATCAGATGAAGTATTAATCCAGGATTTCCAATCACTTTCTTTAACTATTTTTTTAGCTAATTTCCTGAGTTCCGGTACTTTAATTCCTAATAATTCTCTTTTAGTATCAGGACATATTTTTTCATTGAATTTCTTATAATCTTCATTAGATAATTTAAGTAGTTCTGATGTCACATCAAACATATTTATATACCCCCAATTGTAAGCTATTTTATACCAAAAATTCTATCTCCAGCATCTACAAGTCCTGGAACAATATATCCAATTTCATTTAAATGATCATCAATTTTTGCACAGTATATTTGAACATCTGGATAAGTTTCTTCTAATTTTTTTATACCTTCTGGAGCAGCGATTAAACATAAGAATTTGATTTTTTTAACACCATCTTCTTTTAACATTTTAATTGCATCACATGCAGATCCTCCAGTTGCAAGCATTGGATCAAGTAAAATAACTTCTCTATTTACAATATCTTTTGGGACTTTATAATAATATCTAACAGGTTCTAAAGTTTCTTCATTTCTATAAAGTCCAATAACTCCAATTTTAGCATTAGGTATTATTCTAGTAATTCCATCAGACATACCCATTCCAGCTCTTAAAATAGGAACAAAAGCATAATCATCTTCATTAACTCTTTTTACAGTGGTTTTAGCTAAAGGGGTTTCTATTTGAATATCAGATGTTTTAGCATCTCTTAAAGCTTCATAACATAGAAACATTGCTACTTCACTAGCAAGTTCTCTAAATTCTTTTGTACCTGTTTTTTTATTTCTCATAATTCCAATCTTATGTTCAATAAGTGGATGTTTTATTTCAATAGCTTTCATATTTTTCACCTCTTATTTAAGATATTATGATTATATCAGAAAAATTAAAATTTACAACTATTTTACTCAAAATAAAAACTCAGAGAAGTTTAATACTTCTCTGAATAAAATTAAATTTATTTTACCATTCTTTTTTATAATTTATTAATTCAGAAATATACCCAATTAAACAATGAGGAGCTAGGATAAAAGCATATAATAAAATATAAAAAATAAATGCTAATAGGCTTCTTCTTTCTGATTTATATCCTAATTCTTTTAACATAGCTTTTCTTTTAATGTCGATAATTAGGCAAAGCAAAATTCCAAGGAAAATAACAAATAAAGTTAACCAACCAATTAGTAATTGATTTCCAAATATTAATAAAATTAATCCAAGTGGTATAAATATAAGAAGCGCTAAATCTATAAAAGGAAAAAATATATTTAAACACATTAGGAATTTAGATTTTAAATTAAGTTTTTTAGAAGTTATAGTTTTAACTCTTTTAAAAGCTTCAATCATACCTCGAGCCCATCTTTTCCTTTGACGAGCTAAATCTTTATAATTTTCAGGAACTTCTGTAAATGCTATTGAATTTTGAGCAAAATTAGTTTCATATCCTTTGCTTAATAATTCCCAAGTTAAAACAATATCTTCTCCAACACAATTTTGCCATCCTCCAATTTCGTTTAAAATTTCTGTTTTATAAGCACTAAATGCGCCTTGTGCAACTAGTGTTGAGTTATAATTACTTTGATATAATTTTACACCAAATATTCCCAAAGTATAATCCCATTCTTGTAATTTAGTAATAAAATTATTTTTTGAGTTTTTAACAAATAAACATCCGGCTGTAGCTACAGTTTTATTATTTGAGTTTAATAATTTATTCATAATATTTCTAACAGCTAATGGATGAAGAACAGTATCACTATCTACAGTGATGGTATAATTTGTTTTTACATATTTTAGTCCTTCATTCAAAGCATAAGCTTTTCCTTTATGATTTAATTTTAAGATTGTAACTTCATTACCTAAATTCATAGATTCTAAAAGTTCCAATGATTCATCAGTAGAACCATCATCAATTATATTAAGATAAATCTTTCCACAATATTTTTGATTTTTAATTGATTTAATAGTTTTTATAATTGTTTTTTTAGAATTATATACTGGCATTAAAATCGTAACATCTTCTTCTTTAGTTTTACATTTTTTATTTTCTTTTTTATTCCATAATAAGCTTGTAAGCATAAAGAAAAAAATAAAACCAGGTATTAATGCTATAAAAACTACTAAATATATTGCTAGAAAGATACCAAAATAACATGCAATATCATATATCCAATTAATACTTATAAAAATTGTACATAATAAATATAAAAGTGAAAGTATAGTTGATATTAAAAACATTTTTATCACCTCTATACATTTTATGAAAAATGTAAAAAAATGCCATTAACTGTAGAAAAATGTCAAAAAAAATTAAAATGTATATTATATATAAGAGGTGAATTAATTTGAAAAAAAGATATTTGATTATTATATTGATTTTGATAATTGTAATTATAATAGCTGTTATATCTAAAAGATCTAAAAGTATAAAAGAAAATATAAAAATTCCAATATTACTTTATCATGACTTTGTAACAACAGTTCCTGATAGTGATCCAGATAATTTTAATTATATTAATACTCCTCAAAGTTTTGAAGAAAATATAAAGGCTTTATTAGAAAATGGATACACATTTATTTCTTTTGAGGAACTTAACGATGCAAATAATGGGAAAACTCCTTTTCCAGAAAAGCCTATTTTAATAACTATGGATGATGGATATTTAAGCAATTATGAATATGTTTTTCCAATTTTAAAAAAATATAATATTAAAGCTTCCATTTTTATAGTCACTGATAAAATAGGAAAAGAAATTAATGAAAAAAAATATTTAAATTGGGAAGAGTGTAAGAAAATGCAGGATAGTGGACTTGTAGAAATATTTAGTCATAGTACAAGACATGTATTTTATGATAGATTTTCTGCTAGAATTGTACGAGATGATGTAATTAAATCTTATGAGATTATAGAAGAAAAGTTGGGTGAAAAAGCTCTAAAAGTATTTGCATATCCTTATGGTGCATATACAAAAGAAGCTGTTTGGACATTAAAAATAAATGGAATCGA
>CALXVK010000065.1 GCA_944391975.1 uncultured Clostridia bacterium | reverse complement strand
TAATATTCATAAGGAATTGGATATAAATAATTTTGTTTAGGCATTGTTTGATGAAATGCTGTATCAAATACTCCAACCATTGGTACATTTGGCATAGCTTTTTGACATGCTCTTATACCTAAAATTGTTGCTGGATTATGAAGTGGGGCTAAGCTTGAACATGATTTATATTTATCTATAACATCCTCTGTAATTAAAACAGACTCACTAAATAACTCTCCTCCATGAACTAATCTATGTCCTACTGCAGAAATTTCGGACAAATTTTTTATTACACCATAATCTTTATGTACTAATTGTTCTAAAACTATTTTTAAGGCTTCTTCATGATTATTAACAGGTGTTTTTATAACATGTTTTTCTCCACCTACTTTATGTGTAACAAAAGACTCTTTTTCTCCTATTCTTTCAAAATTTCCCTTTGCTAAAAGTTTTTCTCCGTCCATATCGATCAACTGATATTTTAAAGAACTACTTCCACAGTTTACAACTAAAATTTTCATTTCAAAACTTCCTTTCTATAAATCTTATAATATATTAATAATTTTTTATGGCATTCATAATACCAAAATGTATTGTAAAGTTTGGAATTGTAATAGCAAACAAGAATGAAACTATTACAGCATATATTATATACCTATCTAAAATCAAACTTTGATTATATAAATTATATTCATTTACAATATTATGTCTAAAAAATAAATAAACTAGAAAATCTATAATAATAAAAATTATACTTATATATATAGTTACTAAAAACCAATTATTAGCTATTAATTCAACAGTAAATGTTCTAATTAATGCTGCAAAAACTTGAAACGAAATTACAAAAATATTTATTAAATCTAAAATGCTTTTGCAAAGTTTATTTCCATCTTCAAGACTTCTCATTTTTTTACTTTTTATAACGAAAATAATTATTAATATAAATGATATCGCCATAATTGGTATTAAAGCATAATAATATATTTCAAAAATCTTATATGCTAAAAACTTATCTTCTATAATTATTCCAAATTTTATAGCAAGCATAATCAATGCTAATAAAAAATATGAAACACTTATAATATGAAGAATTTCTTTATTTTTATCTTTTTCCATTTTTTCCTAATCCTTTGTATACTTATAAATTAATTTTGTGCTTGTACAGCAGTTATGGCAATAACTCCAGCCACATCCTCTGAAGAACATCCTCTAGATAAATCATTTACTGGTTTTGCAATTCCTTGGCATAAAGGACCATATGCTTCAGCCTTTGCTAATCTTTGAGTTAATTTATATCCTATATTACCAGCATTTAAATCTGGAAATATTAATGTATTTGCAGTTCCTGCAACTGTACTTCCTGGAGCTTTACTTTTTCCAACTTCAGGAACAATTGCAGCATCTAATTGTAATTCACCATCAACAATTAATTCTGGATATTTTTCTTTAGTTAATTTAGTAGCCTCAATTACTTTTTCAGTAAGAGCAGATTTAGCGCTTCCATATGTAGAATATGAAAGCATTGCAATTTTAGATTTTTTTCCAACTAGTTTTTCAAAACTCTCTGATGATGATTTTGCAATTTCTGAAAGTTCTTCTGATGTTGGATCTTGATTTAATCCACAATCTCCAAAAACAAATACTCCATTTTCCCCATATTCGCAATCAGGTACAACCATCACAAAAAAAGCTGAGACAAGTTTTGTTCCTGGAGCAGTCTTTAAAATTTGAAGTGCAGGTCTTAAAGTATCTGATGTTGAATGAATTGCACCTGAAACTAATCCATCTGCTAATCCTTCTTTAACCATCATCATACCTAAATAAACTTCATCTTCCATTAATTTCGAAGCTTGCTCTAGAGTCATTCCTTTTGCTTGTCTTAGCTCAAATAATTTTTGTGAATATTGTTCTTTTAATTCAAAAGTTTTAGGATTAATAAATTTAACTTCTGATAAATCTAAATTATTTTCATTAGCCATTTTTTTTATTTTTTCTTCATCGCCAATTAAAATTATTTTAGCATATTTTTCTTTAACTGCTGTTTCTGCTGCTTTTACTACTCTTAAATCAGAGCTTTCTGGAAGTACAATAGTTTTTATATCTTTCCTTGCTCTTTCTTTTATACTCTCAATAAAGTTCATATTCTCTCTCCTTCTATTATTTTTAATTTCGTAATAATAATATTATCATTAAACCTAATACGCATGATATGATATTAAGCACACCAATAATAATTAATAATCGTTTATTTTTTGAATCTAATTTACCACCTTTTCTTATGCATTTTATAATTGAAACTAATGTCATTAATATCGTTATTATTGAAATAAAACACAAAATAACTAATACAATACCAAAATTTCTTTCAATTACATTAGCCTTTGGCACAACATGATTTCCAACTATAACTGTAGGATTATTAACTGAATCTGAACACATATATAATGCAAAATATAAACCAAGTTCAATTGTTATAAATATACTATATCCAATTATAGTTACAGCATTTGTTTTAGGACGTATCGTTTTTTGCTTTATAGCATCAGTTATAAATAATAAAATTCCAACTAATAATACAAATTCTAAAAAATAATAATATTTAAAATACAAATATACTATATTAGCCAAAAAATTGTTATAACATATGCAATTTCCATCTTATCACCTATTTTTAAATATAATATTTTGTTTTTATGCTCTTAATACTGTTCCATTTTATCTTTATTATCTATATCATTTATTTAACTTAATATAGCTAATAACATCCAACTGCATATACTACCAAATATTAAATACAACCATACATAATATAATAACTTAAAACCACTAGAAGTATTAATATACTGCAATTTTAATTTTTTCTGCTTAATACAATCTTTTAAAAGAATTGCTTCTCCAACTAACGATATAATTCCACATATACTCATAGTTATAAGAAATACAGTTTGTATTATTATTGCTAAATAATTAATACTTTCACCGTATCCAATAGAATTCTTGATATACCAAATCATATAGAATTTCAATAAATAAACTTGCAATATACATAATTATAATTGTAACTACACTGTATTTTAATACTCTTGAAACACCTTCATTAGAATTAGATTCTTTTTTCTTTTGAATGCAGTTTATACAAAATGAAATTATTACCATAACTATACTAAATATAATTACTAAATATGTAATAACTCTGCCAATAACGGAAATAACATACAAAATTTCTAAAACTGAACGTTCTAATGATTCATCACTATACGAAGAAGAATCAACAATCATTTCATCAGTATAACGTAATTCAACTGCTACAACATTTGTTGAAAAAATCAAAATAGCAAAAAGAAAAATTAAACCAACTATTAATACATTTTTTTAATAAATTCCTATTATCCCCATACTCTATTTAAACTATAATACGTCTTTTATAGCTTCACCTATTATTTTATTAACATCTGCAATCATTACATTAAATCTTACTTGTTTATCAAAAAAATCTTTAACTTCTGGTTCTTTTACTAAAATTTCATATAATTCTTGTAATTTTTTCATTTTTTCTTCATCTTGCTTTTCACCTTGAATTGCTAGTAATTGTTCTTCATATCTTATTTTTTCAAATTCATCAACTTTATCTTTTAATCTAAGATCTTCATATACTATTTTCTTTACTTCTTTATACTCTTTATATTCTGCACTTTCTTTAATTGCTCTTGCCAGTTCATGAGTTTTATCATAAACTTCCATTTTAACATCCCCCTTTCCAAAATTTTATATTTTTTAATATGTTGTACTCACTTCCTGTTCTAACGAGAAGTAGTAAAATGTGCAGATTACTGCTTCTCGTTAAAGCATCTCTTATATATAAATTTGATAGTTAATCTCTGGAAAAATATCATCCTTTTTCTCAATATCCTCTAAAAACTTTTCATCAATCTTATCATTTTTTAGCTCATAATATAATTTAGTAAATCTTCCTATTCTTTCTTTTATTGCTTTATGAGCATATTCTACCATAGTTCCATTTGTAATAATAAATAACCAATCACTGCTTTGCGCTAATAAAAGTTCACGTGCTGCTTGATTTAAAGCTCTTATCTTTACAGGATCTTTTTCATTTCTAAATTCATAAGCAAGCTCACACATTCTATCACCTGCTTTATGCAAATGACGATGTGCATAATCATTACTTGGATTTAGCCAAACTTCACTATATCCATTTGCTCCCCAACTAGATCTACATGGTTGAGAAACTTGAATATTTGGATACATATCTATATATTCACTTGGTGTTATTAATTTAAAATTACAATCATCATAATAAATCTTTTTAAATAAAATATAAAGCCAATATGGTCCTTCATACCACCAATGTCCATAAAGCTCAGCATCATATGGACATGTAATTATTGGAGGAACATCCATATAACTTGCCAAATTATCTATTTGTTTAACTCTGCAATCCATAAAATGTCCTGCTTGTCTTTCAGCTGAATCTTTTGCCCACTGAATATCATAATAATCCTTATCACAGTCTTTTCCTGTAATTCTGTAATATTTAATTCCAGTATTAACTCTTACTCCATTATGAGCTATATATGGTTTAATATAATCATAATCTACATCATAACCAATATCTCTATAAAATTCACGATAATTAAAATCTCCTGGATAGCCATTTATAGAACTCCAAACTTGACGTGAAGATTCCATGTCTCTTCCAAAAACAATTAAATTTTCAGGTGAAACAATAGGCGCAAAAGTTCCATATATAGGTGTTGGATCTGCATATAAAATTCCATGTGATTCAACTATTGCATAATCTATTCCAAATTCTCTTAAATATTTATCAGCTTCTGGAACATATCCACACTCAGGAAGCCAAATTCCACGTGGTTTTTTTCCAAAATATTTTTCATAACATTTAACAGCAACACCAATTTGAGCTCTTACTGTTTTTTCATTTACATATAGAATTGGAAAATATCCATGAGTTGCACCACAAGTAATTATTTCCAAAACTCCAATATCTTGGAAATGTTTAAAACCAGTTATAATATTGCATTCATAGATATCTTTAAAAACATGTAAATCATTTGTATATCTTTCTAAATAATATTTGGATAATTTATTTAATCTTTCATCATAAATAGTTCTTTTTACTTCTTTTTCACAAAGTTCAATATGTTTTTCTAAATATTTTATATATCTTTCTTGTAATAATTCATTATCTAACATATTTAAAAGTGGTGGTGTTAAAGTCATTGTAATTCTAAAATCAACATGTTCCTCTTCTAATTTTTGAAAATTTAATAATAAAGGAATATATGTCTCAGAAATAGCTTCAAATAGCCACTCTTCTTCTAAATAATCTTCACTTTCTGGATGATGTATGTATGGTAAATGTGCATGAAGCACAAAATTTACATACCCTTTAATATTTTTCATACTACTTCCTCTCTTGCAATAAATTTTAAGTTAAATCTCTATTATTTTATCTTAAATCCTGAAGAACTAAGAGCTCCTGATGAAGGATTTGATAAAATATCTTCTGAAATTTCATCCCCATAAAGTTCTTTATATATTTTTTCAATATTTACTTCTTTATAACTCTTGCCAATCTTCTCAATTATGTCAGAAATATCTTTCTTATATTCAGCTCCATTTTTAACATTTCTATATAATACTTGATTATGAATACTTTCAAATAATATATGATCATTAGGAACTTCTAATTTATTAGAATCTGTAATAGGAATATAATCATTTTGTATTTGAATATTTTCTTTTTGAGCTATCTCTTTTGAAGGTCTTATATCCTGAACACTTCTAAATTTTCTTCCAAGCTGAACGACATATTTTGTTTTAGGATCTTGTATATCCAAATACCAACTATTAGCAAAATCATTTATTGGTACTTCAAATGTATAATTCATTTCTTCATTATGAACCAATAAAACAGGATATGTTTTTTCAAAAAAATCTTCTCCAAATGCATTTAAATATGTTTCTCTATCTTTTTCAGAAATCTCCCAATAAACAAATAACCTTTTAGGAGTTTGAGCCAAAATTTTAACAACTGTTTCATTATATTTATATGGTAAATCATAATATTCTTGTAAATATTCTTGTTTTACTTTCTTATTTGTTTTCTTTGCTGAAGTTTTAGAAACAGTTTTAGTTTTTTTAAATTCATCTACTTTTTTAGTTTTACTTTTAGTAGTAGCCTTTTTAGCTTTAGGCTTAGTTTCTTTTTCCTTTTTTTCTGTTTTCTTTGTTGTAGCCTTAGCCTTTTTTGCTTTTTCCTCCGCTTTTTTCGTAGTTGTTGTAGTTTTTTTCGTAGCAGATTTTTTTGTTTTAGATTCAGCAGAAGCTTTTTTTGTTGCTTTAGCTGTATCTTCTGTTTTTTTAGTTGCTTTTGATTTACTACTAGTTTTTTTCTTTAAAACTTCTTTTGTTTCCTCTTCAATCTCTTTTAATTCTTTTTTAGTTTTTGGCATTTTTTCCTCCTTAGTACAGATTAATTTTTTTAATTTATTCCTCTATGACTCAATATAGTATAATATATACTAAAATTTTATAAAAAACAATACCTTAGTTTTATTTTTTTACATTTTTCTTTTTCAAACTAATTGTTACAAAAAAGAAATATATTTTTTGTAAAAAATTGTTTACTTTTGTAATTTATTCATATAAAATAATATAAGATATATAGTTATACTAAAGATTTTGAAAGGAGTTTTAGGATAAATGAAAATTTTAATGTTAACATGGGAATATCCACCAAGAGTTGTTGGAGGTATTTCAAGAGTCGTACATGACTTATCACACAAATTAGTAAAAGATGGTCAGGATGTTACTGTTGTTACGTATAGGGACGGTGATACTCCATATTTTGAAGACGATGATGGCGTTAAAGTTCATAGAGTAGACAATTTTATGATTGCTCCAAATAATTTTATTGATTGGGTTATGCAACTTAATTTTAATATGATTGCAAAAACTGGAGAAATAATTGCTAAAGAAGGAAAATTTGATGTTATACATGCTCATGACTGGCTTACTGCTTATGCTGCTAAAACTTTAAAAACATCTTATAACATTCCAATGATTTGTACTATTCATGCTACTGAAGCTGGAAGAAATAATGGAATAAGAACAGACATGCAAAAATATATAAATGACACAGAATGGTTACTTACTTATGAAGCATCTGAAGTTATTGTTAATAGCAATTATATGAAATCAGAAATTCAAAGATTATTTGGTCTTCCTTTTGAAAAAATTAATGTTGTACCTAATGGAGTTAATTTAAATAATTTTAATAATGTATATAGAGATTATGATTTTAGAAGACGTTTTGCTATGGATAATGAAAAAATTGTATTATTTATTGGTAGACTTGTTTATGAAAAAGGTATCCAACATTTAATTTCTGCTATGCCAAAAATATTAGATCATTATCATGATGTAAAACTTGTTATAGCTGGTAAAGGTGGAATGCTAGATGAATTAAAAGCTCAAGCAAATAATTTAGGAATAAGTCAAAAAGTTTATTTTGCCGGTTATTTAAATTCAAAAGATGTGCAAAAAATGTATAGATGTGCAGATATTTCTGTATTTCCTAGTACATATGAACCATTTGGAATTGTTGCATTAGAGGCAATGCTTGCTGGTGTTCCAGTTGTCGTTTCAGATATTGGTGGATTAAATGAGATTGTTGAACATGGTGTTACTGGTATGAAATCATATGCTGGCAATCCAAATTCTATTGCAGATTCAATTTTAACATTATTATTTGATCATAAATTATGTGATCAAGTTGTTAAAAATGCAAAAGCTAAAGTAAAAGCTGAATATAATTGGTCAAAAATTACAAGTGATACTTTCTTCACATATCAAAAAGCTATTTGTGAAAGTGTTGCTGAACGTCAAGCAAAACAAATTGCTCAAGAATCAGCTACTAAAAACCAAAAAAAATCTTCAAAACAAAGCGAAGTATCAAATCTTCTATCTTTCAAAAAAAGAGAAGCTTTTGCTTAAGATATAAAAAAAAATCTCCTTTTAAAGGAGATTTTAATTTTTAAAAATAAATTTTTACTTCAATACTATCTTTTACAAGTTTTTTGAAAAGTGCAGCATCATCTGTTGAACCTATAATTTCACCATAATGTGTTGGAATTGCTATTTGTGGTTCAATTGTATTAACCAAAGAAGCTGCTTCTTTAGCGTTCATTGTATATATACCACCTATTGGAACAAAAGCTACATCACAATTAACTGCTTTTGCTTCTGGAGTTATATCAGTATCTCCTGATATATAATAATGAACATCATTAATTTCTAAAATATATCCAACCCAATTGCTCTCTCTTGAATGATATTGTTTTTCAATATTATAAGCTGGAACAGTTTCAAAATTAATTCCTAATAA
>CALXVK010000064.1 GCA_944391975.1 uncultured Clostridia bacterium | reverse complement strand
CTTTTCATATATTCATTTATTGCTGTATTAAAGATTTGTAAATCGATTTTATTCCTATCTCTAATAATATCACAAATAGTTCTTTCAACATTATAAATTCTTATTACAAAATCATCATCTAATTTTAATTCTGTTAAACCAACATTATGCAATTCTTTTTTTATATAATGAACATGTAATAAATCGTTTTTTACTCTATTAGTGCTAGGAAAAGTCATATCAAATTGTAACGGAGTACGATCCGTCATCCCATAAAAATATAAAGCTGTATTATGAGAATAAATGCCGTTTTTATATTTTTCTCCCATTAACCAAAATTCATTTATATCTTTATCTGGCTTTGCATATATTCCATGAGCTATTCTTTTTAACAATCTTTTTTCAACTAATGAATTTAAATCATGTCTGTTCATTTTATAATCTTCTAGTTTATACGCATACATAATTCCATTATTTTTATCTATAATTTTTTCAAAATTATCCATATTATACCTCCGTCATTTCATATACATATTATAAGTCAAATGTATATAAAATGTCAAGGAGACTATTTGATAAATATGTATAAAAAATCAAAAAAATTATACATATCTTAAAAACATGTATAATTTTTGATATTTTTTTAATATATCTTTAAATCGTTATAAAATTACATCAGTATCATTTCCCAAAATCAAGTTTTTTTTATTTTTGGGAAATAATTATATATTATATTGAAAACTAATTGAAAGTAGATTAATCTATTCTGCAATTTGATACAAAAGTAATATTGTTATTTATCTTTTTCATTTTTTAATTTGTTTTCTACTATAAAAGTAGATATCACTATAACAGCAACTTGTAAAAGAATAAATATCGTTGCAAATATTTCTGTTAAAATCAACAATTTAAAATGTATTAATCCATATATACAAATACTGATTAACAACATTATTATGCCTATTTTTATCCATAGCTTGCCACAATATTGATTAGCAAATATCCATGCTTTTTCATCTTTCATTGATTCTTTTGTTCTAAATCCAATAATCAAATTTATTTTTTTAGGTGGATGTTTAAACATCATAGCACCTACAAATGATATTAATATTGGAATTAAAAAAATAGTATATTTCATACAAAAGTCCTCCTTATACTTTTTCTAAATTTATATTACTTAATCTACATCTACACCTTTATTTAATAATTTCTTACCTATAAAGTAAATTCCTAAATTATACAAAGCATACACTAATATTCCAACTAACATCATAATTTTAAGAGTATTCTAACTAACTTCAACATTATTAAATAAAGACATTATATCTGAATTTAATAATCCTGCAACAAATAATATTCCTATTGATATAATAGATGTGAAGAAAATGAAAGCTTTATTGTTGCTTTAGAATGTTGGAGTGAAGTTCACCCAGCTTTTAAAACAATTCCTCTTGATTCTGGAGAAACAATTCCATATGGTATTCTATATTCGAAAACACCTACAAAAGATGCTTTAAGATTTATAGAAATTATTAGAGAAATTATAAAAAAATAATTATAAGTCAGAACTACTATTTCAAGTTCTGACTTAATTTATTATTTATAATTAAACAAATTACATTTATATTCTAATCAAATTGTGTTTGCCAATTTTGATCATTATACGCTTTAAAACACATCATTATTTGATCTTTATTTGTTTTTTCTTCCGCTAGATTACTAGGTAATTTATCAAATGAAAAAAATTTTATTTCCGTTGTTTCTATATTTTTTATAAACTCTCCATCAATAATTTCGCATAAAACAAAAATTTTACATACTCCATATGTATAAATAGGCTTATTATGTTTATTTCTATCTTGTATAGAAATAATCTTTATTGCCTTTACATTAAATCCAGTTTCTTCTTTTACTTCTTTTTCTGTATTAGATTTTACACTTTCTAAAACATCGCACCAACCACCTGGTAAAGACCAAGTTCCATTATTTTCATGAACTAGCAAAATTTTATTATCTTTAAATATTACTGCTCTTGTATCTATCTTTGGAGTTTGATAACCAGTTTCATTGCAAAACAAATCTGTTACTTTATCTACACTTAAATCTGTTTTTTCTGCAATCATTTCTGCTGATATTTCTCGCAATCTTTTATATCTTTCTATATCATAAGCATTATCTGTATAAGCAAGTCCTGACTGTGCTAAACTTTGTATTTCTATCGCCCATTTCAGCCATTTTTCCATTTATATTCATCTCCATATACTTTTAAGTTTTTTTTAAAAATATATCATCAAGCCTTTTATCTAATCAACTTCTCGTATTGAGGTATATTCTACTTTATTCAAATTATCAAATTCTGCATATTAAAGCTCTTTCAATTTTTTATTAAAATTTAATTTCAATAATTAAATTTTTATTCATATATTTTGCGTTAATTTTTCCATTATTTAATTCAACTAATCTTTTAGCAATAGATAAGCCTATTCCAGTTGATTCTTTTGCATTTTCTACAGAAAAATAACGGCCAAATATTTTTTGAACAGTTATTGAATCCAAAGATTTAGCATTATTTGAAAAAATAATTGTTCCTGTTTCCTTTATCTCGACTTTAAAATCTCCATTACTATACTTACATACATTTGAAAAAATATTTTCAAAAACTCTTATAAGTGAGAGTTTATTGATGAATTTATAAAGTTTTTTACTACAAATTTTAACTTCTGGAACAATATTTTTCTCTTTAAAAATACTATAATAACTCAATAATGTTTCTTCTAAAATCTCATTTATACAACAATTTTCTTTTTGTGTTTCTAAATTAACATCTCCTATCATTGAAAATTCAAATAGTTGATTTGTAAGCTCTGTAAGCTCATTAGCTTTTCTTTCTATCACTTCTAAATATCTTTTTGCTCTGAAAGCAATTCATTTTCCTCCATTAATTCAGCATAACCTTTAATTGCTACTATTGGAGTTCTTAAATCATGTGAAATATTAGTTATTATATTTTTTAACTCTTGGTTGCCATTTTCAAATCGTAGTTTTTGTTTTCTTAAATCTTTTAAATTTTTATTCAAACTTATTGCTAATCTTTTTATGTCTTTATCTGATGATGAGATTGTTATAAGATTATTAGTATCTTCTTTTAATATATAACTAAAAGATTTTTCAATTTCTTTAATTGAACGTTTAGCATAATATAATCTAAGTATTAGAAATATACAAATAAAAATTAGTATCACTAATAATAAAATATATCCCACTTTATATCTCCTACTTTAATTCTTTCCTAGAAAAAATACATATTCCTATAAAATTTATAATAATTATTAATGAAACAGAATAAATTGGCATTTTATATAAATATTCTGAATCAGTATTTCCAATTTCCATAGCTTGACCTTGAGGAATTAAGAGATAAAACATTCTTGCCTGTTTTACTTTTTCATCTCCTGGATAGTTAGGGTCAGGTTCTTGACTCACAATATGAGTAATTCCATTTTCGTCTGTAAATGTATGAGTTAGATATTTGTCAGTATTTGCAGTCAATGATAATGCTCCTTGTACCACATACATTGCTATAAAAAGAATTATACATATTGTTGTAGAAACTGTTATTTCTGAACATATCATTACTATAAAATTAAAAATAGAACAAAAAGATATTATAACTAAAGCTGTATCAAGTAATGTAATTGCAAATTGAGATATAGACATTTGCATTTTGCCAAATATAGGAATTCCAATTAAGTCAGCAATTAAAATATAAATTAATTCACAAATTAGAGAAACTATTATACTAATAATTAAATTTGACAAATAAATTGAAACTCTACTATGTCCTACAATTATTTTATTTCTAATAATACCCTCTGAGTGCTCTTTTCCTATAAATATACTTACAAAAATCGCTATAAATAACCCTATGTACATTATAAATTCATTAATAACTCTATCTAGTTTTATACCTTCAATAGACATATATCTTAATAATGTAAAAAAAGCAATTCCTATAGTTAGAAATATAAAAAGCCAAAATATGATATCTTTTTTTAATCTAAAAAATCCAGCTTTTAATAACTTAATCATTATTTGCACCTCCTATTAAATTTAAAAAATAGTTTTCTAAAGATTCTTCTTTTTCTTTAAAACTATTTACTACGCAGTTTCTTTTAGAAAGTGCAATAACTAATTCTGATACATTAATTTTATCATATATCTCAATTATTTCATTTGAAATAACTTTATATTTTAAATTATTTTCTTCTAAATATTTAATACATTCTTTTAAATCTGTAACTTTTATCTGTATTTTTCTTTTAAAATTATCTTCTAGCTCTTCCCTATTAATTTCTTTAATTAAAATACCTTTATCTATTATCCCATAGTGTGTTGCTATTTTAGATAATTCATCTAAATAATGGCTAGATATTAAAAAAGTGATGCCTTTTTCTTTATTTAACTTAAGTATTAATTCTCTTATTTCTATGATTCCTTCAGGGTCTAGCCCATTTATAGGTTCGTCTAAAATTAATAAATCTGGATTACCAACTAAACTAATTGCTAGTCCTAATCTTTGCTTCATTCCTAAAGAAAAATGTTTAGCAGTTTTTTTACCAGTATTTTCTAGTCCAACCAATTCTAAAATTTCTTTTATTCCGTCAAATGAAGGCAAACCTACAATCTTATACTGTTCTTTTAAATTATCTTCTGCTGACATATCCAAACAAATAGATGGAGTTTCAATAATCCCACCAATTCTTTTTCTAGCGTCTATAATATTTTTAGAATTATTTTCTATACCATAAATACTAAATTTACCTGATGTTTCTTTTTGTAAGCCGCAAATTATTCTTATTAAAGTTGTTTTCCCTGCTCCATTTTTCCCGATTAGGCCATATATAGCTTCTTTTGGAATATGCATATTAAAATTATTTAATGCTTTAAAATTTCCATATTTTTTTACAATATCATTTGTTTCTAAAATATATTCCATTTTCTTCTCCTTTCTTATAAAAATCTTATCATAAGAAGTTCTAAGAAAACAGTTAAGAAACAGTAAAGATTTTTAATCATATAATTTAAAACCAATTCCCCAAACAGATTCTATATATTCATTATCTGAAACATTTTTTATCTTTTTTCTTATATTGCTTATATGAACTTTTAAAGAACTTTCATCATATGGCATAATTTCAGGAGCAACTTTATCATTTGAATTTATAATTTGAATTAGCTTAGTCTTTGATATAACTTTCCTCGGATTTAATAATAATTGTTTTAAAATTAAATATTCTGTTTTTGTTAAATTTATTTTTTGAGTTTTAATATGCAATATTGGCGCTGTTTTATCTAAACTTAAATCTTTATATTTTAAATCTTTATTTTCTTCCTTTTGATTTAATCTAAATTGAACTTTTATTCTTGCAAGTAGTTCATTTACATCAAACGGTTTTGTTATATAATCATTTGCTCCGTTAGATAACAGATTTACTTTATCCTCTGATGCTATTTTAGCACTTATAACTATAACAGGAATATCTTTTATTTTCTTCAAAACTTCTTCTCCTGATATATCAGGAAGCATTAAATCTAGTAAAACTAAATCTATATTATTATTTTCTAATAATAAGTCTATATCTCTCCCCAAGTATGCGCTTATTACTTCATAATTTTCTTTCTCTAATACTTTCTTTATAAAGTTATGAATATCAACATCATCTTCAACAACCAATATTTTTTTCATATAATCACCTATATAAATAAAACTTTACCATAAAAATACTGTTTGTATTTTATAATCTTTTTATATAAATATCAATATTATTTAACATAAAAATTGCCGGCAGGTTTCATTTCCACCGACAATTTATTAAATTCAAATAACAAAAATCCATTAAATTATATTTTTATTTCTTATATAATCTCCTTCAAATTCGTTTTCAAGTATATCCATATGTAACTTATCATAATATTTTCCATTTAAAAATATTTCGTCTCTACTTCTTCCTGTATCTTTAAAGCCGCACTTCAAATAGCATTTGTGAGCTCTTTCATTAATAGAAAGAAGATCTAATCTTATACTATGTAAATTTAAATATTTAAAGCCGTATTCTAATAGAAGCTTTATTGCTTCAGTACCATATCCATTGCTTCTATAATCTTTATCTCCAATAAATATTCCAAGAACAGCGCTTCTTCCAATCCAATTAAAATGCTCTAAACCAATTGTTCCAATTAGTTTATTATTTTCTAATTCTATAATATTAAAATTTCTCTTATCAGTATCTTTTGCAGAATTTTCAAGCCATTCTTTTTCTCCAATTAAAGTTGTTATTTGTCCACTTCTTCCAGTATAATCTGTAACCAGAAAATCATTCATCCATTCTGTAAATTTTTCTATTTCTTCGTCTGATACTCCTTTTGGAGATAAATATATTCTGTCACCAACTAATTTTTTAAAATATTGCATAATAAAATCCTCCATTCTAATTTATTTTATATATTTTAATGTAATCTTTATAATTAATATAAACTAATTTCTCATTTAATTATATTTTAAATGAGAAATTAGTTTTAATGGAAAAATGCTATTTGTTGTCTAAAAGTTTTCTTCTTATTTTATGTGTTTCTATGTCAGCTAATCTAGTTGGAATAGGAATTCTACTTTCATTATTGACACAATTCATAATTACTTTTTTTGAATCTTCCAAAGAAATGTAGTTTCCAACAGATACAAATACTGGCTTACAATTGATTTTGGTTCTTAAAGTAATTCCTAGTATTTCACCATTTATATTTACAATATTTGTACTTGCACCAACATAGTTATCAGGCATATCATAACTAATAATTTCATCAGAATGAAAGAAATTCTTAGCAACACCTATGCATGGTTTATTTAAATAAAAAGAAGCATGTGTAGCAATTCCCATTTTTTTCGGATGAAGTATACCGTTGCCGTCAAAAACATACACATCTGGTATAACTTCTAATTTTTTTACAGTTTCTAAAATTACAGGAAGCTCTCTATAGCTTAAATACCCTGGATGATAAGGAACATTTACAATTTCTATATGATCAGCATGATAAATAAGTTTTGAACTTTTGTAATCAATAATAACTATACTGCAGCAACCATATTCTTGATTTCCGATTCTAGTATATGCTACATCAACCCCGGCAATATACCGTAATTCTGAACAATTAATTGCTTTCTGACAAATCTTATCTTGAAAATATTCCTGCTCTAATAACCATTCCCGTTTAATTACAGTATTTTCCATTATATTCACCTCTCTAAATATTTCATACAACAAGTAACAATTATTAATTTAAAATAATTACTATTTTTAATTTTAACTTCTATAATTATCTCTCATAAAAAAATATGTTTTATGTATAAAATATCTTTCCTCCTTTGTATTTTTTTATTTTCTTATGTGAGTTAGTTTCTTTTGTAAAATGATTTAAAATCAAACCACTAAATAAAGAATTAAAATTTTGAATTCTTTATTATTAATATATTATAGATTTGTAGAATTGTATCATTTTTCAATATATCTGTCAATTTAATATAATATAAAATAACAGCCAACATGTAGGTTAGTCAATTATATGTCATTTATATTACAACTCAAAAAATAAAAATAACTACTAGCAAATTTTTCTTTTTGCCAGTAGTTAAAAAATATTTTAAAACTATTTTTTACTATTTACTAAAAATCCTTTTAGCTCTTTTTCATCTTTAAAAATTTTATCAAAAATAAGATATAAAGAATCAGTCACATCATATTCTCCAATTGCATAGCATTTTTTACCTAAACCATAGGCTATTCCTGATTCAATATGTGCTGATTTCCCAGCCGGTAAAACAAGCAAAAGATTCTCTGAATTCTTTAAACCATCTAAATCATGTTCAAATATTATTCTAACACTAGGATCTTCTAGCCCCAATGCTTCAAATTTATCTGCAAGATTATTATCATACATATCAAGTCCTGCTTCTTTATGAGATTCCTCGTTTTTTAAAAAACAATAATAAGATATGTTTAACTCATCAAAAATTTCACATAATTTTAAAATATTTTCTCTATTTCTTGTCCTACCTGCAATAAAAAATTTATATTTGCTATTCATAATATTTCCTCCAATTTTATACTATATTTAATAAAACTAATTATTTAAAATCATATTTATTAATTCATCTGTAATATCTATACTACATGCATGCCTCATATTTTTTAATTCTTCAATATCTAGCCATTTTGCTTTTTTGGCATATTCTTTTTCGTCATCATCAAAACCTTCATCAGAAATTTCTCCATCCACTACTTTAACTAAATAATATATTAAATAACTTTGATAATCTTCATTTTTCTTATGATGATGAAAGTATGATGTATAAATATTTAATAATTTAACTGGTTCAACTGTATATCCAGTTTCCTCTTTAACTTCACGAATTAATGTATCAATATGTGTTTCTCCCATTTTTACAGTGCCACCTGGGAAATCATACCCATCATATTGTGGAGAAATTAATATTTTTCCATTTTCTATAACAATACCATAAATATGT
>CALXVK010000063.1 GCA_944391975.1 uncultured Clostridia bacterium | reverse complement strand
AATATAAAATGTACATAAAAATCATCTTGTTTTGAAAAACAACTTTCAAAAAAAACGGCACAAACGAAAAAATTCATTTTATTAGTAATTGACTATTTTAAATGTAAAATGTTATAATAATTAAGTAAAATGATAATTTGTGGAGGAATATATTATGGCAATTATAAGCTCCAGTGGTATTTCTAAAAAAAGTTATAGAGATTTAGAATATGAAATTTTTGAAGTTGGACCAGGTGATAATGATTTTTTATTACCAGATGGCTCAAAATTAAAAAGTCCATATATACACTTTAGAGATGAAACTATTAAAACATATATGGTATCTAAAAAGATTGAAGCTGTTAATGGAAAAGATGAAATAATATCGGTAGATTTTGTATATGGAAAAATGGATTTAGATCGTCTTAGCTCAGATTCTGCTTATAGAGAAATGTTTTTAAAATATATACTCTCAAGAGAAGTATTGGATAATATCGTAAAAAATTTTTGTGGAGCTTTGCCAGAAGAGTTTGTGATGCCTATTAATCCAGAAAAGGAATGGTTTAAAAATAAAAGTTATTTTAAATTTGATAGTAGAACTGTTATGGCAGTTGCAGAAGGTGTTTTAAGAGGTTCTTATAGAAAAAAGACAAAAGTAGAATCTGTAGAGGATCCAGAACCTTTTCAAATGCCAAAAGGTTTTTGGAATGCTTTTCATACAATAGAAGGATCTGATGTACCAAAAAAGAAGAAAAAGTCAATTTTACAGGTATTTCAAGAAATAGATGAAAAAAATGCTAAAGAAATAAAAGAAAGAGAAGAAAAACAAGATAGAGAAAGAAGACGTGCAAGAGGAGAAGTTGTAGAGGAACCACTTGATTATGCAGAAGAGGCGGATTGGGATAAAATTAAAGCAGATGATTCAATAGTTGTTTTTTACAAGACTGGACTTGTTATAATACAAAAACCAATGTATAATCCAGATGGAACAAGAACTGGTACTTTTAAAACAAATATAGTTTCTAGATATAGTTTAGGTTATAAAGATATGAGCAATACTAGACCTGCAGAAATACAAACAATTTTAATTTCTGATGTTGATGAAGAAAAATTGGGATTAAAAGGTGAATATAGAGAAAAATTTATATCTGATATTTGTTTACCAATATTACAATATGCTAAATATGGATTACCAGTTGAGATAACTCAAAAATGGCCTTATGTAGGATCTTTTTCTGCTGATGATTCTCTTTCATTGAAAAAAAATTCTAATGATGAAAAAGAAGATCTTCAAAAGTATTTTAGTATACTTAGTGGAAAAAAGAAACGGGCTTGAAAATAGATAAAAATTAGGAGAAATTTTATGAGTAATAAGAAGAAAAATTCATTATATTATAGAAGAGAATCTTTAATAGGAATGGGACCTAGTCAAATTGAAGTTTTTGAGGTAGAAACTCCTGGTCAAAATCTAACATTTAATATTGGTAAAAATGTAGTAAGAATTAAAACTGTTAATGTTGAAGGTATGTCTAATTTAATAAAGCCATATATTTTTATTGAAAAATATGAAAGTCTAGATTTAACTACTATTGATATTTTATATGGAAATTTAGATATTTCTGCAATAAAAAAAGATTCAGATTTAAGAAAAAAATTATTTGAAACTTTACTTACAAGGGAAAATTTAGAATTAATAACAAGAAAATATTGTGGTCTTATACCAGCGTCTATAACTACAGATCCCTATGGTAGGGCTCATTATGATTATGATAGACAAAGTATGATGTTACTTGCAAAATCTGTATTTAGTACTGCATATTTAGAAAATAGACAAACGACAATACAAATGAATAATTCGGAAAGAAGCGGTTTTAGTAAGTCTTCTACAAAAAAAGGAAAAGGATTATTTGATAGAATATTTGGAACGTCAGATAAAAGTAAAAAAGATGAAAATCAAAACCAATTAGGAACATATAATAATACGACAACATATACTAAAAATGAAGGAGTATTATTTTATAGAAGTGGAGTTGTTATTTTTAATAAATCTAAATTTTTAAAATTCAATTATGCTACTAAAGATACTGAGACAGGAATTCAAACAGAAGTAAATAATTTTTTGATTAGTGATTTCGATGAAGATAGATTAAGATGGGATGATGAATATAGAAAGAATTTTGTAAAAGAAGTTTTAACTCCATCAAGATTGAAAAATAATAGAGGAGTTCCGCTTTTCCCTTTTATAGGAGAATTTACCGATTCAGGTCATTTCCAAAACAATATAGATGTTTGGGTAGCTTTTAATGAGATAACTGAAGGATATAGACAATAATTTAATGAACCTAGAAAATTTAATTCTAGGTTCTTTTTTGTATTTAAAAATAAAGAATTGGAAAAAATAATTAAAATTTGTAGTTGAAATTAAAAATAAAAATGTATATAATATTTTTGGTAAAAAATATAAGAGGAGGTTTTGCTTATGGCAGAAGTGTCTGAAGAAGAGAAAAAAGAGATTGAAGAGATGATTGATGGCTTAGTACAAAGAGCCAGAAAAGCATCAGAAGAGTATAAAAAACTTGATCAAGCCACAGTAGATAAAATAATTAAAGAAATGGCTATGGCTGGTCTAGAACATCATATGGAACTTGCAAAAATGGCTGTAGAGGAAACTGGAAGAGGAATTTACGAGGACAAAATTACAAAGAATATGTTTGCAACAGAATATATTTATCATAGTATAAAATATGATAAAACAGTTGGTGAAGTTGAAGAAAATGATGAAGAAGGGTATACATTAATTGCTGAACCAATTGGCGTAATAGCTGGTGTAACTCCAGTTACAAATCCAACATCTACAACAATGTTTAAATCTATAATTTCAGCTAAAACAAGAAATGTTATAATATTTGGTTTTCATCCATCTGCACAAAAATGTTCTGTAGCTGCAGCTGAGATTGTAAAAAAAGCAGCAATAGAAGCAGGAGCGCCAGAAGATTGTATATTATGGATTGAAAAACCATCAATTACTGCAACATCAGCTTTAATGAATCATCCGGGTGTTGATCTAATTTTAGCAACAGGTGGTTCTGGTATGGTTAAATCTGCTTATTCATGCGGAAAACCAGCTTTAGGTGTAGGACCTGGAAATGTACCTTGTTATATTGATAAAACAGCTAATTTAAAAGCATCTGTAAATGATTTAGTAATGTCTAAATCATTTGATAATGGTATGATTTGTGCGTCTGAACAATCTGTTTTGGTAGATGAAGAAATAACAGGTGAATTTGAAGAATTAATGAAAAAAGCAGGTTGCTATTTTGTTAATGAAGAGGAAAAAGCAAAACTTCAAAAAGCTATGTTTAACAGTGAAACTAATAAATTAATTGGTGCTATTGCTGGTCAATCACCAAAGAAAATTGCAGAACTTGCAGGATTTGAGATTCCTGAAAAAACTAAGGTATTGGTTGTTCCAGAAACAGGTATAGGAATTGAACATCCATTCTCAAGCGAAAAGTTAAGTCCAGTTTTAGCATATTATAAAGTAAAAGATTCAAATGAAGGAATTGAAAAAGCAGATCAATTAATAAGATTTAATGGAATGGGGCATTCAGCAGTTATCCACTCTGAAAACGAAGAAACAATTAAGAAATTTTCTGAAACAGTAAAAGTAGGAAGAATTATAGTAAATTCTCCATCATCACATGGTGCAATAGGAGATATTTATAATACAAATATTCCATCACTTACTTTAGGTTGTGGTACTTTTGGTGGAAATACAACAACATCAAATGTTTCTTCAGTAAATTTAATTAATTTAAAAAGAGTTGCAAAAAGGAGGGTTAATATGCAATGGTTTAAGATTCCAGAAAAAATTTATTTTGAAGCAGGTTCAATAGCTTATTTAGAGAAAATGAAGGATATTACTAGAGCATTTATCGTTACAGATGAATCAATGGTAAAATTAGGATATGTAGATAAAATTTTATATCACTTGAGAAAAAGGCAGCAATATGTTCATTCAGAAATATTCTCTGAAGTTGAACCGGATCCTTCTTTTGATACAATAAATAAAGGTGTTGAAGCTATGAAGAACTTTAACCCAGATGTAATTATTGCATTAGGTGGTGGTAGTGCAATTGATGCTGCTAAAGGTATGTGGCTATTTTATGAATATCCAGATGCTGATCCAGAAGGATTAAAACTTAAATTTATGGATATTAGAAAAAGAACTTATAAATTCCCAAGCTTAGGAATTAAATGTAAAATGGTTGCAATTCCAACAACTTCAGGAACAGGTTCAGAAGTTACATCATTTGCAGTTATTACAGATAAAAAGAGAAATATCAAATATCCATTAGCAGATTATGAATTAACACCAGATGTTGCTATAATTGATCCTGATTTAGTTTTAACATTACCTCCAAAACAAACAGCAGATACTGGTATGGATGTTTTAACACATGCTATAGAAGCATATGTTTCAGTTATGGCATCAGATTACACAGATGGACTTTCAGAAAAAGCAGTAAGAATGGTATTTGAAAACTTAGAAGAAGCTTATAAAAATGGGGCTCAAAATAGAGTGGCTCGTGAAAAAATGCATAATGCAAGTTGCATTGCAGGTATGGCATTTACAAATGCATTTTTAGGTGTAAATCATTCTATTGCTCATAAATTAGGTGGAGAATTCCATATTCCACATGGTAGAGCAAACTCAATTATTTTACCTTATGTTATAAAATATAATGGCGAGTTACCAACAAAATTTGTATCATGGCCAAAATATGATCATTTCATTGCAGATAAAAAATATGCTGATTTAGCTAGAATGCTAGGATTACCTGCTTTAACTGACAGTGAAGGAGTTATTAGTTTAGCAAGAGCAGTAAGAGATTTAGCCGGAAGAGTTGGAGAGCCTTTATCAATTAAAGATTGTGGTATCCCAGAAGCAGAATTTATGGCAAAAGTAGATGAATTAGCAGAAAAAGCATTTTCAGATCAATGTACAACTGTAAACCCAAGAGTTCCATTAGTAGAAGAAATTAAACAAATATTAATTGATAGTTATTATGGAAATGAAATATAAAAATATTACATTTTAATTACATTCTTTGAAAATATTGACAAAAAATTAATTATATTATAAAAATATTACAAGAAATATAGAATAAATAGAAGGAGAAAATTAAAATGGCAAAAGATAAAAAAGAAACTAATGTAAATGAAAAACCTACCAAAAATTGGCTTACAACATTATTATTATGTTGGTTTTTAGGATTTTTTGGAATACATCGTTTATATGCAGGAAGAATTGGAGAAGGATTCTTAATGTTATATTGGACAATTGTTGCTGGTGTTGTAACATATTTAAATGCATATTTAGGACTAGCTTGCTTTGTAGGTGTCGGAGCAGTTGTTGTATATGATTTTGTTACTATAGCAATGAAAAGATTTAAAGACTGCTATGGAAGAGATATTTGTGAAGAAAAATTAAGTTAATAAATTTATTATTGAGAGCGGACTGAGGTTCGCTCTTTTTTATATTAAAATAGATTTTACTTATAATGGTTTGTTTGTTTTCAATATAATCTTTCAAAAAACTTGTTAAAGAAGTATGAGAATGTTTTCTTGAATTATTGATTAAATTGAATTTATTGAATACAATATATAATAGAGGAGGAGATAATGAAAAAAACTGAATTTTTAACAACAACTCTAATTGCTCATAGGGGATATCATGATATAAAAAATGGAATTCCAGAAAATTCTATACCAGCCTTTGAAAGAGCTATCGAAAATAAATATATAATAGAATTAGATGTACATATCTTGAAAGATAATAAAATTGTAGTTTTTCATGATGATAATTTAAAAAGAATGACAGAAATTGATAAAGAAATAAAATTAACTACATATGATGAAATAAAAGATTTAAAGTTAGCTAATACCAAGTATAATATTCCATTACTTACAGAGGTGTTAAGCTTGGTTAATAACAAAGTTCCAATTATAATAGAGTTAAAAACTGATAATAAAGTAGGAAAATTAGAAAATGAATTGATTAAGATATTAAATCAATATAAAGGTGAATTTGCTGTAAAGAGCTTTAATCCACTTTCAATTTATTGGTTTAAAAAACATTATCCGGATATTGTTAGAGGTCAATTAGCATCAAGTTTTTCTAATAAAAATATGAGTATAGAAGAAAAAATATTACTTAAAAATATGGTTTTTAATATTTTTACTAAACCTGATTTTATATCATATGACATTAATGCATTACCAAATAAAAGAGTAGAAAAAATAAGAAAGAAACATATAGTTTTAGGTTGGACTATAAAAAACAATGAACAATTTACAAAAGGAAAAAAATATTGTGATAATCTTATTTGTGAAAATTTTGAAGATTTAAAGATTTAATTAGAATGGATATTAATATTTATAAAAAGATTTACTCGGCAGTCATATTTATATGGCTACCGAGTATTAGGATTTTAGGTACTGTTTAGGTCTTTACTACTTATTTTGAGATTTTACTTTTCGGGATTCTATCTCCATTTTGGCCTCAATTATTGCTGAATCGAAGCAAGAAACGGTTTTCATTTTTAGAAACCATCTCCATCGTTTTTTAAAGGCTTTGATTTTATTTCTTAAATCATCAACTTCCTTTTGAGTCATATCTCTGAGTTCAATTAGTTCAGGTTTTGATGAGTCTGAAATCTGTGTTATACGTAATCTTTCTTCAGCATAAATCAGATCTAACTCCATCTCACCTAATAAGTCATGTGTGCAGTTCCGAATGAACAGCACCAGTGATATGACTAGCACAACAATAGAAAATAATGTTATTACTGCTCCTATCATATCGTATCCTCCTTTTATAATTTTTATAAGTTTTATTATAGCATGGAGTACTTTAAGTTTCAACAATAGTATAATTTTTTAAGTGGTTTTTTTGATAGATATTTTTAAAATAATAAAAATTGCAAAACTAAATATAGATATAAAAAACAATATTTTTGCAAAAGTATCTAATGAATATCCATTTTCTCTTACGTATCGTTCTAGATTTAAATAATCAAAGTTTCCTTCTGTTAAATTAATTTTTTCCACTTTTCCAAGTGAATAATGAATAAACAGTTCAGAAGAATGCCATCCTTGACCTAGTTCGATTTTAGTTATTTGATCTATATTATTTATCATTTTGAATAGCTTTTTTAAAATCTTCTTTGTTGTTTGAATTTATATTCAATACAATTTGTTCTTTTATAAATAAATTAAACGCAACTATTATGCAAAGTATAGATATTAAAATAAAAATTAAAGATAAATATTCTTTTCATTGAATATCTCCTATAAAATTTTAATTATAATAGCATATAAAATAGTATTTGTAAAATAAAGTTAAGGATGTGAAAATAGTTACTTTTGATGATTATATATAAATATTTTGCTTAAAATCAGAGTTTTTCAGAAGGTTATAATTTAAAAATTATAGCTTATGATGAGAATAATAATATTAAAGAATTATCATATTTAGGAGCAGAGGTATATTCAGAAGATAAATCATATTTGGAATATTTTTTTAGCATATATGGTAAATCCCCAATTAAATTATATATATAAATATATTATAATAATAAATATAATAGTTATTTTTTTATTAATAATTTTTTATTTAAAAAGTAACAAAAAACATTGATACACAATGATTTTGAGACATTTTCTAAACATCCCCTAAACAAAGAAAATTTTATTTAAGTTTTGTTTAGTTAGTTGTTTAGTTAAATAAAAAAATAAAATAAATTAAAATCCGTGAAAAGCTTGATACTACTGATGAAAATAAATTTTTATAAATTAAGTAAAAAATATATTAATTAAGAACAATAAAAAAGCTTGTATCTTTTGATACAAGCTAATTACAACCTAATTTTTAGTGGTAGCGAGAGAAAGATGAAATGCTTATTTATAAGTGAAAAATGACATTTTGTTTAGGTAAATGTTTAAGTGAAAAAAATTATGATAAATTAATAAAAATTAAATTTAGTAAAATTTAATTCTATAAAAATATTTAAACTTGTTTTAATATTTTTGTAGAATACCGAGGAAGAGTTTGAGAAACCGAGAAAGGTTTTTCATCAGTTTATCTTAAAAAGATAAACTGCATATAAAAATATTATTCTTTAAAGATTATATTTTTATATCACAATTATAATTTTAAATAAAATAATGATATTATTTTATGGTATTTATTAAATACATTTTTGTATTAATAAATATAAAATTTAATTGTGCTAAAGGATTATTAAGGAAATATGTTCCTTAATCACACGGAACACTTTGAAAAAGTGTTCTAGTGTGTTAGAACACTTAAAAAGTTAGTGTTATTTAAAGTAAAAGACAAGGAGGTAATTTTTGTTTAAGCCTACGAAGGCTATCTTAAAAAAAGGAATATATAAAAATGAGCTATGCAATAATCAGAAATACTAATTATAAACTAAAAAATTTATCAGGCATATATAGACATAATGAAAGAAAAAATACAAATTATTCTAATAAGGATATAAAGAAAGAAAATGGTATAAATAATTATTCAATTAAAAAACCTAATACAACTTATGAAAAAATATTTAAAGAGTTAAGAAAAAAATATGATTTAAGAGGTCAAATAAAAAATGTTAGTAATGTTATGTGTGAATTTATAATTACATCTGATAAAGAATTTTTTGAACGAATAGGAGAAAAAGAAACAAAAAGATTTTTTGAAGTTGCATATAAATTTGTTGCAAATTACAAAAATTTAGAAGAAGAATATATTGTATCTAGTAAAGTACATATGGACGAAAGCACACTGCACATGCATATTGTTTTTATACCAGTTATTCGTAAGAAAGAT
>CALXVK010000062.1 GCA_944391975.1 uncultured Clostridia bacterium | reverse complement strand
CGAGGGCTTAACCACAGTATTATGGTGAAAAGGTTTTCGAAATTATTCATCTATGTATTTTTCAGTGTGCTTAAAAACACATATAATTTTCTGGTGATAATTACGAAGAGGAAATACCTGTTCCCATACCGAACACAGAAGTCAAGCTCTTTGGTGCTGAAAATACTTGCGGGTTACCCTGCTGGGAAGATAAGAAGTCGCCAGTTTTTTTATTTTTTAAAAGCATAAATTAAGATGATTTTTTTTTAAATGATTTTAATTTATGCTTTTATTTTTGAATATAAATATTTTATTGTTGAATTTTATTTTTTTATAATATATAATTATTTAACAATCTGGTAATTAATATTAGATAAATTAGTGATTTAAAGGAGAAAGGTTTTGGATAGACTTGATAAATATGGATTTGAAAATCCGTTAGAATTAATAGGAATAGATGATATATTTGATGTTGAATCTTTAAGGAAAAAATGTGATAGTATAATGATAAATATTAAATCTACTATATATGAAAAAAATAAACCATCATTGGATAAATTATATCAAAGACTAACGTATTTAGAAGATGAAAAATCTAGAGCATCAGCTGATTTAATTGATGAGTATGATAAAAAGATTGAAAAAACTAAAAAAGATATTTCTTTAATACGAAATCAAAGAGAAAAATGGTATAACGATTTAGATAGTAAACGTGCAACTATAAATTCAAGTGATGATATTTCAGAAATTATATATTATATTATAAAATTATCTGCAAGTTATGTGAGTTTAAATACAAATATTAATAAACAAAAAAGTCCAGAAGAAAAAAAATATATAAAAGCTGTGAATGATTTAAATATATCACTAAAAAAAATAGAAGATGTTAAAAAGTTCATAATTCAGAGAGTTTTTGTTCGTAAATATATTGATACAGAAAAAAGAGATTTAAGTAGATATGCTTATAATGGAAATGGAAAAACATATGATGGTTTTCCCGAGTATTTATATGCAGTTAAATCTAATGAAGATCCTGAAAAAATATTTGATTATGAAGATGGAGTTGGAGATAGAGTTCAAGCGTACAGAATAGGAAGATTTGCTTTTGGTGCATTTATGAATACAGATCATTATACCTATAATTCTGGAACATATGATTTGTTAACTGTTTTAAGAAGAGATAAATCTGGAGAAATAAAAACATATAATGGAATTTTTGAATATAATTATAATGATATGAAACTAAATCCAGAGTTTTATGGAGTTGTTGCTTTTTCTGATTTGGCATTAGAAAATGCTGAAAAAAATAATTTTGGATATATAGGTACTGTAATAAGAGATAAAAATGGCGAAAGAAGATTAGTTTTTAATGAAAATATTGAAAGTAGCGATTTAGTCAGAGTTTTATCTTATGCTCAAAAATTTGATGGAAGATTTGTTAATTTATCAGAGTGCAAAACTTTATCTGAATTTTTTGAAATAATGAATCAAAAAGTAAATGAAATTACTGATATTAAATTACCTAATTTTCCACAATTTAATGATGATGAAGGAGGAAGATAATATGTCAAAAATCTTATGGAAGGCAGGAGCTTTTGAATATCCAATTCCAGCAGCTTTAATTACATCAGGAACAATGGAAAATTCAAATATAATGACAGTTGCATGGACTGGAATTATCAATTCTAAGCCACCAATGGTTTATATTTCTGTTAGACCAGAAAGATATTCATATAATATAATTAAAGAAAATATGGAATTTGTAATTAATTTAACAACTGAAAAACTTACATATGCTACTGATTGGTGTGGAGTAAAAAGTGGAAGGGATTTTGATAAGTTTAAAGAAATGAATTTAACTAAAGAAAAAGCACACTTTGTTAAATGTCCTCTTATTAAAGAAAGCCCAGTGTCTATTGAATGTAAGGTAGTTGATATAAAAGAGCTTGGAAGTCATACAATGTTTATTGCGGATGTTTTATCTATTGATCCAGATGATAAATATATTGATGAAAAAGGCGAATTTGATATATCAAAATGTAATTTAATTGCATACGCAAATGGTGGATATTATGGATTAGGAGAAAAGAAAGGAAAATTTGGATATTCGGTTCAAAAGAAAAAATAATAGGACTTTAAGCCTATTATTTTTCTTTTATTCAATTATTAAAATTTTAATCATCTCTTTGCCACATATCAAATTCGTGATCTGATAGATGAGATGGTTTTTGACCAGTCCATTTAGCTTCTTCTAACTTTTGCAATTCTGGACGTCTTCTTTCTTTTTCTCTAGAAAGTTGTTGAAATCTGTTAGATAATGAACTTTCAAGACTTTTTAGCTCGGCTACACTTTTTCTAGTTAACTCATATTTAGTAACATTAGATAAGTTCCATATGCTAGAATCAAAACTATTTATTCTTTTAATGCTATCTATCAAATTTAATATTTTAGATGATAATATTTCCTTATCAACTTCACTTTCTTTTGGTATTTCTTGTTCATTATTACCATTAAAAAAGCTACGTATTTTATCAAACATTCCCATAATAAAATCCTCTCTTTACATGATTTTCATACATATATATTATAATTTAAAATGCTCAATAAATCAAATTTTCAATATTTTATAAGAATATTATTTTGGAATTTTTTCTAACAATTTTTATCTGCCTTCGTCATCATCATATGGTTCTACTAAACTGTGATTATTTTTTGATGTATATTCATGTGATATTTTTAAAGCTTCCTCAGAACTTAAAAGTTCATATTGTTGAGTATCTTCAGAGTATAGATAATAAATAGGTTCAGGTTTTAAATTAAATCTTAATATATTTAAAACTTTTACTTGCCTTCCATCTTCTTTTACCATATCAAAACAATCCAAAATTCGTTGATCTGATTTATTTAAAATACCGTTTTTAAGTAATTGTATAGAATATTTTTTGTTTTCAATTGGACCTGCAGTTTTGTCATTACGAGGTACCATATTTGCTAATTTGATTTTTATTTTAATCATATCATTAAAAGAAAGAGTTTGAATGATTGGCTTTAATTCATCATCTGATATATTTTGATTTTCTAATCTACCTTCTTCTTCCAGATATTGTCTTACAATATGTAGGCCAGAAGTTAAAAGAAATTTTTTTAATTCATTATTTTGTTTAACATCTTTAGCAATTAAATCAAAAATAATATCAGAGTATAAACCATTTTTAGAAAGATAACCAATTTTTTTGTCTATATCTTCAAGTTCATCAGTTTTAATAATACAAACTGAATCTCTTTTTCCTTCAGGGTAATTGTTATCGCATCCTCCAAAAAATTGTGTTTTCATACCATATTTACATCTTTGAATATCTGCGGCTATTGCTGTAAAATAAGGCATACCATTTTCATCAAAAAAAATAAGAGCGATATCTTCAGCTTCAAAATATTGATTAATAGACGAAGGCTTTTTTATTATTTTATTCCTTATACCAACTCTATTTAATAATTCAGAATAAACACCATTTAATGTTTTACATATTAATTTTGGATTTACATATTCATCAACGTTAACATCCATATTATAGATTTGTTTCAATAATTCCGGATTTTTACTATATATAAATCTCTCATCATAAGAACTTTTTTTACAGATTTCGTTATAGATATATTTTGCTTTTTCTTTTATACTCCAAGATTCATCAATACCAGCTAATATATCTGCATATTTTACTTTTTCCATTTAATCACCTAATTATTAGTATAACACAATAAAATATTTTTTCAAATATTATATAAAATTTTTTATAATTTCTGCTAAAAATAAGCCGAAAACCTTGACATATTATCCATTTTGTGGTAAATTATTTAAGCATGTATTTTTATGATATATGTTTAAAATCACATCGTAAAATAAAGTTAAGCTTCATAAAATAAACGGAGGTGTATAAGATGGCGTCAAAAGGACCAAGAGAAAGTATTACTTTAGAGTGCACAGAGTGCAAAAATAGAAATTATATGACATCAAAAAATAAAAGAAATAATACAGATAGACTTGAGATAATTAAATACTGTAAATTCTGCAAAAAACGTACTACTCATAAAGAAACAAAGTAGTGGAGGATTTAGATAGATGGCAAAGAATTCAAATAAGAAAGAAAAGAAAGTTGCTAAAAGTAATATAAAAGAAGAGAAAATAGAGAAAACTGATTCTAAAAAAGTATCAAAAGAAAAAGATACTAAGAAAAATAAAAAGAGCGGTTTTAAAGATTTCAAAGCAGAACTTAAAAAAGTAGTTTGGCCAACACCCAAAGAACTTGCAAATAGTACAAGTGCTGTAATTGTGATTGTAATTGTTACAGCTATAATTGTATTGATTTTAGATATTGCATTTGAGTTATTTAATACTTATGGTATTGAAAGATTAAGAAGCACATATTCTGCAAGTCAAACTGTAGAAGAAAATACTACAAGTAATGAAGCTACAGAAGAAGTAGTAGAGGATTCAGAAAATACAACAGAAGGATCTGAAACTACAGATACAACAAATGAGACAACTGTTGATTCAGGAACAGAAGAAGATTCTGCAAATAGTGAAGTAACACAATAAAAACATAAATTAAAGGAGGCTAAAAAATGTCTCAAGAAGAGAAAAAATTAGAGCCAAAATGGTATGTAGTTCATACATATTCTGGATATGAAAATAAGGTAAAAACAGACCTTGAAAAAACAATAAAAAACAGAGAGCTCGAAGATTATTTCTTTAATATTGTAGTTCCAATGGAAGAACAAGTTGAGATTAAAGATGGAAAAAGAAAAACTAATTTAAAAAAAGTATTTCCAGGTTATGTTTTAATTAAGATGATTGTAACAGAAGAATCTTGGTATATTGTTAGAAATACAAGAGGAGTTACAGGTTTTGTCGGTTCTGGTACAGATCCTATACCACTTACAGATCAAGAAATAAGAAATATGGGATTTGACGAAGTTCCAGTAACAGTTGATTATGACGTTGATGATAATGTACAAGTACTAAATGGACCTTTAGAAGGATTTGTTGGGGTTGTACAAGAAATAAATAAACAAAAACAAAAAGTAAAAGTTTTAGTTTCAATGTTTGGAAGAGAAACACCTGTTGAACTAGAATTTTCACAAGTACAAAAATTAAGTTAATGTAAAATAAATTTTCTTATTTAATGAAAGGAGTATTACAAAATGGCTGAAAAGGAAGTTGTAAATGTAATAAAATTGCAGATAGAGGCAGGTAAAGCATCACCAGCTCCACCAGTTGGTCCAGCTTTAGGTTCTAGTGGTGTTAATATTATGCAATTTGTTAAAGAATTTAACGATAGAACAGCTAATCAACCAGGAATGATAATCCCAGTTGTTATATCTGTTTATAAAGATAAATCTTTTTCATTTGTTACAAAAGTTCCACCAGTTGCAGTTCTTATTAAAAAAGCAATAAATCTTAATAAAGGTTCAGGAAAACCTAATAAAGAAAAAGTTGCAAAAATTAGTAAAGAACAAGTAAAAGCAATTGCAGAACAAAAAATGGAAGATTTAAATGCTGCTTCAGTAGAAGCTGCAATGAGTATGGTAGCCGGAACAGCACGTTCAATGGGCGTTGTTGTTGAAGACTAATAAATAAAAATATTGGGAGAGTATAACTCGTTAAAACCAAAGGAGGAAGAAAATGAAAAGAGGAAAAAGATACGTAGAAGCTGCAAAATTAGTAGACTCTACAAAATTGTATGAAGCAAAAGAAGCTTTAGAAACAATCGAAAAAATGCCAAAAACAAAATTTGACGAAACAGTTGAATTACATGTAAGATTAGGTGTTGATTCAAAACATGCTGATCAACAAGTTAGAGGAACTGTTGTATTACCAAATGGTACAGGTAAAACACAAAGAGTTTTAGTTTTTGCTAAAGGAGATAAAGCAAAAGAAGCTGAAGAAGCAGGAGCTGATTTTGTTGGAGCAGAAGAATTAGTACCAAAAATTGAAAAGGAAAATTGGTTTGATTATGATGTTATCGTTGCAACACCAGATATGATGGGTGTTATTGGTAGATTAGGAAAGGTTTTAGGACCAAAAGGTTTAATGCCAAACCCAAAATCAGGAACAGTTACAATGGATGTTAAAAAAGCTATATCAGAAATCAAATCAGGTAAAGTTGAATATAGACTTGATAAAACAAACATTATTCATTTAGGATTTGGTAAAGTTTCATTTGGAGCTGAAAAATTACTTGAAAACTATCAAGTAATTATAGATGCTATTATTAAAGCAAAACCAGCAGCTGCAAAAGGACAATATATTAAAAGTGTAGCTATTACAACTACAATGGGACCAAGTCTAAAAATAAATCAAAAAGCATAATAAATTAATATTAATAGATTCCGAAGACAGTAGGTATAACCCTAAATCCTACCGAGGACTGATATTTAAGAGATTATATTAAGCTCTTCTATTGTCCAGTCTTTGGAATTAGAAGAGCTTTTAATTTTATAAAAGATATAAAATATTTTTTGGGAGGTGAAATTAAATTGGCTAGCGAAAAAAATATTAAAGCAAAAGAAGAACAAGTTGATGCTCTAGCTGAAAAAATGAAAGATGCTGCTATAGTACTTTTAACTGATTATAGAGGTATTAATGTTGCTGATGTAACAAATTTAAGAAAAACGTTAAGAGAAGTAAATAGCGAATATGCTGTTATAAAGAATAATATAGTAAAAAGAGCATTAAATAAAAATGGAATTACAGAATTAGATGAAGTTCTAGAAGGACCTACTGCTGTAATCATTGCTCAAGAAGAATATTTACCAGCTTTAAAAGCTATATATAAATATTCAGCAGATAATGATTTTTACAAAATTAAAGGTGGTATTCTAGAAGGAAAAGCAACATCTATAGATGAACTTGTTACACTTGCAAAACTTCCATCAAGAGAAGAACTTATTGCAAAACTTGCTGGATGTTTATTGGCAAATGTATCAAAACTTGCAGCTACATTAGATGCAGTAAGAGTAAAGAAAGAATCAGAAGAATAATGATAAAAAATTAAAATTAAAAAGCAAATCTTAAAGATTGCAAATTAAAATTTATAGGAGGAATAAAAAAATGAGTGAAAAAACAGATAAAATGTTAGAAGAAATTGATAGCTTAACAGTAGTTGAATTATCAGAATTAGTAAAAGGAATTGAAGAAAAATATGGAGTAACTGCAGCAGCAGTTGCAGCACCTGCAGCAGGAGCTGGAGCAGCAGCAGCTGACGAAAAATCAGAATTTAACGTAGTATTAAAAGAAGTTGGAGGAAACAAATTAGCAGTTATAAAGGTTGCTAGAGAAGTTACTGGATTAGGATTAAAAGAAGCTAAAGATTTAGTTGATGGTGCTCCTAAAACAGTTAAAGAAGGAGTTTCTAAAGACGAAGCTGAAGAAATCAAAGCTAAATTTGTTGAAGCTGGAGCTGTTATTGAATTACAATAATTAATTAAAATAAAAAACTGTTGATGAATAGATCATCAGCAGTTTTTTTGTTTTGTTGTGTTTAAATTTAATATTTTACCAATTTGAATCAAATTTTTTCTTTTCTTTTATAGGTCCAGAATTATTGCTATTATTTGTATTGGTGTTAATATTAAACTCATTAATTGAAATATCTTTTGTAAGTTTGGTTCCACAATTTGAACAATATATATCATCTGAATTGACATGAGAACCACAATTTGAGCAAAAATTTGGAGATGATAAATTGTAGTTGTCTTGATTATCATTGTATTCTTCATATATAGTTATAGTTCTTTTTCGAGAAAAAGGATTATAAGTATTGCCATCTTTTCGAATTTTTCCAAAAATGAAACTACAGATTGGTACAACTAAAAAAGCACCAATAAATACAGAAATAAAATCAACAAGAGCAATTAAAGTTGTTACAAAAAAGTCAAAAAATAGTAAAATTAATATCCTAATTATAAAAAGAGTTATAAAAAGTTTTTGATAATTGTTAGGAGATATAATTTTTGATAAAGGTAATAAAACAAAAAGTGACATATGTACTGTAATAAATGCTTCTATAAAAAGTGCTATTCCAATACTAAGTACAGAAGTATCAGCTGTAACAGCAAAAACACTATTTGGAATTAATATTAGAGCAAAAATTAATAATATAAATGTTATTTTTTTCATCTTTTTCCCCCCATAAAATATATTATAATTATAACTTCTAATAGTTTTTTTTTCAATATAATAAACTTAAAGAATATAAATTTTTTAAAAAAATATGTTGAAAAAAATGAATTTTAATATATAATATATACATACTTAAGAAAGAGAGTTTTTTATTATGAATTACAAGTCTCAAAAAGGTATAACAATGGTAAGTTTGGTTATTTATATAGCTTGTTTCTTAATTGTTGCAGGAACAATAGGAGGAATAACTATATTTTTTTATAATAATACATCATTGTTAAATGATGAAGTGTACAGTTCTGCAGAATATAATAAATTAAATATGTATTTAGTTAAAGAATCAGAAGAAGATGGAAATTCTTTTGTGAATTTTGATAACTCAGGAAATATATATACTTTAACTTTTTCAAATGGAAATATATATACTTTTGATAAAGATAATAATTTATTATATTTTAATAAAATTTGCTTATGTGAAGATGTCCAGGACTTTAGTGTTTTAACCGACTATACTACAGGTAAAGAATTAATAAAAGTAAAAATTGATTTTTCAAATAAATCCTATACAACAAATTATTGCATGGATGTATAAGATTAAAATGTTCTAATAAATTTAATATTAAAAGAAGTAAAACCTGAATAGTAATAGATTAATTATTAACAAGGAGGAAAAAAAGAATGTTTGATGATCTGTTAAATTCGAGTATTCAAGGTTTTATTCGGAGAAGATGTTAAACTAAAAATTACAGGATTTATGGAATTAGATTCTGATATTAATGATTTAACATTTGGTTTAGAAGATGATATCTGTACTTTAAATGGAAATAATGATTTTTCATTATCATTTAATACAAATCAAATTTCTAAGATAGAAAAAAACTCAAAAAATATTAAAATTTACATAGATTTGGATTTACTAATTTTAATTCAAAAATGAAGCTAAAAGACAGATTATAATCCAATGTCATTAACTTAAGAAAAAGTAAAAGAGAAAAATTGCAATAATTTGTGATTTTTCTCTTTTCTTTAAATCAA
>CALXVK010000061.1 GCA_944391975.1 uncultured Clostridia bacterium | reverse complement strand
TTCTTTTATTTTTCAAATCAATATCATGAGTTGTTAAAGCTAATGCTTGGCGGTTATTTTGGAACAAATGCAAAATGTGAACCTAGTTTAAGAAAATGCTACTTTTCAAAGAAAAATGTTGAATTTACAAAAGAAATGCTTGAGCAATTAAAACTAAATGAAAATGAACAAGAAATACTAAATAAGCAAAATGCTTTGTATTTGGATATATTTAATGTTTAATATAAAATCCCACTCTTATTAAACCAGTGGGATTTTACATATTATTAATTACATTTTAATTAAACCATTACTTATTCTTGAAATAATACTTTCTATTACTTTTTTGGGACCTGGCTTTGAAAATGTAAAATATCCAAGATATTCCATTAATTTATTTTCCTCACATTCACAAACCATAATGTCAGTTGCATTAATAATATCACATTTAATAGTATTAATTGATTTGTTATGCTTACTAGCAATTTTAGGATATACATTTTTTTCAAGATTATCACTATAATCATACAAATTTTCATTTAGTAATATTAATATTGCTTCATAAATATATTGCGTTCCTTTATATTTCGGATTATAACCTAAATATTTTAATTCTTCTTTTATTTTTATTCGTAAATTATAATCAGTATTTATATATTTAAGTTTTTCTATAGTTGCAAAAAATATTTCATCATTAACAAAATTTTTATCTATATAATAATATTTAGTATTATCAATTTTTTTAACATTATTCACATATAATATAAAAATTATTTTTTTATAATCTTTTATTATATTTTTATATAAATTTATTAATTCATTATCTATTATAATCATAGAAAAATTTATTTTTTTTATCAACATTTCTATTTCTTCATAATATTGTGAAACTATATAAATTTTTACATTTAAATCATTTTTCGATGTTTTTATTAATTTATTACAATATTTTATATCATTTTTTACTATTAATACATCCATTATAACTTCTCCTTATACCCTCCATTTATTAGATGTAAAAAAAGCTATACATGGGTGCAAAAAAATAATATTTTTTAATTAATAATTGTAATTATAAAAATAAACAAGAAACATCAAAATGTTTCTTGTTTAAAGATCATAAAAAAACTATTTTTTATATTTTTTTAAATAACAAATGATTAATAAAAATATAACTATTATATTTATTATTATAATATATTTATATATACATAATTTAATTGGGGATTTACCATACATGCTAAAAAAATATTCCAAATATGATTTATCTTCTGAATATGCTTCTGCTCCTAAATATGATAATTCTTTAATATTATTATTCTCATCATAAGCTATAATTTTTAAATTATAACCTTCTGGAAAACTCTGATTATAAATCATCTTTTTTATGTGGTATTCTTTTGGAAAATCAACTATATCTTTTATTTTATTTACCTCTATATTATTATCATCATAAACTGTTACTTCTAAATATCTTATAATTTTGTCTATGGAATAATTAAATATTAAATAAAAAGTAATAAAAAATAATAATAATATTATTACTATATAATATATTTTTTTCATAAAATTTTCCTCAATTAGTTACATTAAGAACCTTAAAATAATTTGCTACAAATATTATATCATATTAAATTATTTATTTCTACTCTATATTACCATAATCTGCAATTTTTTTTGCAAACTGCTCAGCTAAAATATCACCATATTTATCTTTATTATAATTAATTGCAAATTTATCTTTAAAGAGTATTGCTGTAGCTTTGTTTAAATTTGTATATTCTTTTGCAAATTCAGTTAGCTTTGAAATAACCAAATCTCTATCTGTAGTAGGTATTCCAATTGATCCCAAAAATTTATCTATACGCTTTTCATATTGTTCTGTTGTATAATAATCTTTGAAGGCTGTATGTATAGATACTCCATTACAAATTTCTGTAGATACGCAAACAGCATCAATATCCGCCTCTAAATCTTCAAAACCAAAACCTGTTTCTACAGCAGATTTTCCTAATAAATTTTGAGAAAATTCATCATCATTACATCCAATAAGATTATATATATCTTGTTCGGTACAATTTGTATCACCTATTACTCCACCTAATTGAATTAAATCTCCAGCCCATCCAGATAAAGCAATTGCTTCATCAGTAAAAATTGGAAATTTTTCTACAATTACACTTACTGTTGCAGCCAAATGAGGTATTGACATATTTCCATAATTATCTTTATATATAGTAACATTTTTTGGATGAAGGCTGCTTGAAACTCTATCATATACATAATTAACAAAATCCCAATCAATATTGCCTGCTATTGTATTCCATAAATCACTATTGTATTCTTCTGATCTTAAATATTGTAAAACTAATTCATTTTTTTCTTTAACATAATAATTCGGAGAATTATTTTCATGATATTCATTTGCTAAATTATATAAATCCTCTAATTTATCATATAAATTCTTTTCAATAGGTGTATCTAACTTGGTAACAGCACCAAATTTTCCAGAAAAAGCATCTTTATCTAAATCCCAAGTTTCTCCATCAGTAATAATTTGAAATTCATGAAATTGATCAAAATTCCAATTCTGTGGCATTTTAAATCCCATATTACCACTATAACCAGTTGACATATCACTTACAAAACAAGTCTCGGCGTATCCAGCATCCATAACTTGCGTACATACATTTCTAGTTCCATATACACCTATCCTATAATAATTATACAAATCATCTTTCATACATTCAAATAAATTTTTAAAATATGGTAATACATAAGATTTTATTTGTGAATCAGTGGCATCTAAATCAACAGCAAAATATATTATACTTCTTCTTGGAATTCTAAAATTTTTAGCTGATTGAGTTGCATTTTTAGCATCTTGAATTGCTCTTTGATTAGTGAAATATGATACATCCGTACTAGACTCCTGAAAGATTGGAAAAAATGATAAGCCTGCATCTAATATTCTTTGAGGTTCATTTGGTCTTAATTCTTTAAAATCTCCACCAGTTAAATATCTTCCAACAATTTCATATCCATTACTTTTTAAATATTCTAATCTTGATTCTGTCATTTCAAATCTTGTATCACAAGCAACACAATCTCTATCAGGATTTCCCTTACTAGTTAATAAAGACATCCATGTATCTACATCGCATTTTCCATTCACCTCTAAACACATATCTGTTTGAAATGCTCTTATTGCAGCATCCATAACATTATCCCATTCTCCAAAGCCACCAACATCTAAAGCAAGATCAACATCATATCCATTGCAAATTAATGCATATCTTACTAATTTCTTTGCAGCCAATTCTGTCTCTGCACTTAAATTACCTGTATTTGGGAGTAATGGCAAATTTGCTTTTGTTCCACTTCCAAAATTTCCAGTTGCATCTTCAACTGAATATCCTTCAATCGCTTGTAAAACTTTTATCATTGCTTTATTCATTTCTCTTCCATATACTCCATCACATGGACATAATCCAATGTAATCTTCATATGAATAATTTAGTTCTTGTTGAATTTTTTGAATGTTTTCTGTTCCTCCAGAAGAATATACTATTTTAAATTGATCCATTGACATTAAAGCTTTCATCACATTTAATGTTACTGTTGAACTTGTATCACTACATCCAGCATCTTCCTTTAGTTCTTTTACTGCTGAACCTGTACCACTATAAAAATGTTTTGTAATTACTGATGAGGTTGTAGAATAGCCTTTACATAATAAAGCCCCTTGAATAATTCCATATATATTATCTTCTGTATCATCTGATGCACTTTGTTGCTGTACTCCATTTGGAAATCTTGCTTTAAATTTAGCTGTCGTTGAATTTCCAAAGTTATGTGCTGTTGCTGTAATTCCCAATTCTATTTGTAATGCTTCTAAAAGTGCGTATATTGTTGTCCATCCTGTTTTTCCTGTTACTTCTATTTCATGATATCCTGTTTTTCCTTTATAATTTTCATTTAACCATTTTTGTGTATTTTCTACAAGTATATCTGACATATTATCCCTTCTTTCTTTATATATATTAACTGATCAGTTTGTAAATATATTTTAATTCATTTTGCATAAAACTTTTAAAAAGTAGATTTTAGTAGATTATTTATTATTTTCTTTATTTTCAGTAAGTAAATCAGTCTTTTCTTCTAAAACTTCATCATAAATGTTTAAACCTTTTGTTAGAAAAACCGGAACATCTACTCCAATTTCAATCAAATTTTCAATAATACTTCTACATTCATTAATAATTAAACATGCTAATGTAAACCATCCAAACAGCATTACAAATTCTAAATTTATATCTAATTTAAAGCCTAATCGAACTAATAACCAAGATATTAAAAATGAAATACCTATTAAAATCCAATAACAAAATTTTTTTACAATTCCAATAGAGCCTTTTACAGAATTCTCTGTATTATTAATTTTAGCTTTTATTACACCTGTAATATAATCTAAAATATTTAAAATTAAATATCCTAAAAATAAAACCCACTCTATACCAAATATAGTTGTTATACCTGAAATAATTGAACTAATTATTGCTGTAATTTTATTAAATATTTTTAAAATTTCTTTTTCCATATTAATTCCCCCTTTTACTAATAATAATTAAGTATAAGAACATTAAACCAAAAAGTATATTTTTGTAGATTATATTTTTAACTTTTTTATCATAAAAATAAATTAGGCTAAAAGCATAATAAACTTTTTTAGAACTTTAAATAAGTTTTTAAAGGAATCAGTTTATTATGCATAAGAAAAAATATATTTATAAATCAATTCTAAATTCATTTTTTTATTTTAATTGTCGAGATCCCCCAATTCAATTATCTCAGCAAAATAATTAAATTGGAGGTAAAAAATGAAATATATAATTGATACTTATACTTTAGAATCTTTAAATTCAAAATATTTTATATCTTTCAAAGATTTTCTAAATAATATACACAAATTAGAAATTTCAAAGGAAGTTTTTGATGAATACATTAATTTTAAAAAAATTTCAAAAAAAATTTCTAATGAGTTTGATAGACATATTGAACATCTTTATTTAAATGAAAATACTTTAAACCATAAAGTCCATTACAAAGAAAAAACTGTTGAAAAAAATATAATTAAGAATTTTGAAAATAATAAATTATATCAAGCTATTAATTTATTACCTAAAAATCAAAAAGAAAGAATTATATTATATTATTTTAAAAATAAATCCAAAAAAGAAATTGCTAAAATTGATAATTGTTCTATTAGAGCTGTACAATATAGTATTGATATTGGTATAAAAAATTTAAAAAAATATATTTTGTAGACTTCTAAAATTATATTTTTATGAGGAAATATATAGAAGTGTTTTTTAAAGGAGGTACATATGAAAAAAGGAATTGATATATCATCTCATAATGGATCCATTAATATGAAAAAAGTCAAAGATAGTGGAATAGAATTTATAATACTACGAATAGGATATGGCAAAAATAATATTGATCAAAAATTTAAATTTAATTATGAAAATGCAATAAAGAATGAATTACCTGTTGGAATATATCTATATTCATATGCAATTAATACTGATGATGCTAAAAAAGAAGCTCAATTAGTATTAGATAATATTAAAGGATTAAAGATTGAATACCCCATTTTTATAGATATGGAAGATGCTGATGGATATAAAAACAAGCACAATATAAACAATCAAACTTGTATAAATATTTGTGAAACATTTTGCAATTACATAGAAAATGAAAATTATTACGCTGGTATCTATTCTAATTTAAATTGGTTTAATAATAGAATTAATAGTAATAAATTAGATAAATTTGATAAATGGGTAGCTCAATGGAATTCAAAATGCAGCTATGCTGGTGAATATGGAATTTGGCAATACTCATCTCAAGGTTCTATAACAGGAATTGAAGGAAACGTAGATCTAAATTATTCATTAAAGGATTACCCAACAATTATAAAAAATGCCAATTTAAATCATTTATCAAATATAAAAACACTAATTGAATATACTGTTCAAAATGGAGATAGTTTATCTAAAATTGCAAAAAAATATAATTCTACTTGGTCTTCAATTTATGAACTTAATAAAAAAATTATTGGAGACAATCCTAACATCATCAATCCAGGACAAGTCTTTAAAATTGAGATTAATTAAATGGACAATAATAAATTCATAAAGGAGTTTATTTTAAATGAATTATCTACATTTGAATTTAAAAAGCAAACTAAAGGATTTAAATACCTATGTGAAGCAATATTTATATGTATAGAAGATATAGATGCAATTGATAATTTAACTAAAAATGTTTTTCCAAAAATTGCACTAAAATATAAAGAAAATTCTTATCAGAATATAAAATGGTGTATTAATCAAATTATAAATTCTATGTATAATAATACTGAAATAAAAATAATTAGAAAATATTTTAATTTCGACAATGATACTAAACCAAGCTTAAAACTTATAATATATACAATTGTTTGTAAATATAAAAATAAATTTAATATTTTGTAAAGCACTTCTATTAAACCATAACCACGTGTATAGCACGTGGTTTAAAATTATTCTAAAAAAGCTTTTAATGTTGTAAACTTATTAATTAATTTTTATTATTATTATTCACAAATATATTATTCCAGTAGACACTGTATCTTTAATATATGCTATTTTTTATGTATTTTTAGATTGTTTTAAATTATTTTATATTGACTTATAATTTAATCTATACTATACTTGAGTTATAAAAAATTAAACATAATTTCTAAATATTTTTTATTATTAAAAATAGAAGGGATTTAATTCAATAATGAAAAAAAACATATTTATTATATTTATTATTTTTATAATATTAATATTATTTATACTAATATTAATATATACCAACAAAAATAAAACAAATAATTTGAGTAATATAAATTTATACTCATACAATAACTTTTCAACATATAATTCAAATTATAATTTTTCAGAAGATACTAATTTTTCTTATTTAAATAGTATGTATTACAAAGTAATTTATAATTATAAAGAATATATAAAATACAAAAATATATGGAGTGGTATTTTAGAAGTTTCTGAAAACGATTTTACAAATAATTTTATGGTAATAATAATTTCTGAAAATGAATCTATGAATGGAATTTCTTTAGGAAAAGTATACATACAAAAAGAAACTTTATATATAGGTATGGAAAAGAAATTTATATCCGAAGATCAAAATGGAACTTCTATTTTAATTGATAATTCTATGAATGAAAAAAATATTGAAATTTTTAAAACTATAGAAAATGAAAATTATTATCATTCAACTTTTAATAATATAAAAGAATTACCAAAAGATTATTCTTTAGAACAAGCTAAAAGTGATAATTGTATTTGTAATCTTAATTATAATATAAACTTATTTTATGATTTTATAGAAAACACAAATAACAAAAAAGATGCTTTTATACGTTTATATAATTATGAAGATAATAATATTACAATAACCGATATTTCATATAATTCATCTAATAAAAAATTTATAATATGTATCGATGAAACAAGAAACTTGAATAATAACTCAAATTATAATTACTATGAATATGATACTTTAACAATTGAAAATATATCTTCAAATAATTTATCTTTTTCAAATTCATATATTTTTTCAAATTCTAATATAAATGAGAAAGAATTCACAATCAATATATAAATATTAATATTAAAATACGGTAGCCATTTTTATTGGCTACCGTATCCAATTCCAAGAGGAATTGAGAAAGAACTGGAAAATTAACTTAATATATCATAATTATAAAAATGTGAACAAATTAGTTTTTAATACCTATAAAACCATCCGTAAACGTATTTGCCATTGCTGTTTGTAATTCTTACATAACACCATCCGGATTCAGTTGCAGAATCTCCATAATATCTTACATCAGTTGAATAGGCATTAATTGTTGCAATTGTAGCATATTGAGTAGAAGGTCCCGCATACAAATATGTTGTTTTATCAGAAATTCCAGAAGGACTTGTCTTACCATAATTCCAAAAATCACTATAAGTTAATCCTGGGCGATGATAATCTAAATACCCTGAAGAGAGAAACCCTCGTTTCCTTCCATTATTAGTATTATATTCTATACACACCCAATCTTGCATCTTTGCTAAAACAGTCACAAATTCACTCTTTCCTACACTTCCAATAATTGCACAGGTACTGGAATTTGGACCACCATAAACGGATGCATCATTATTAATTCTTGCAACGGAAGTAACAATAGTATCAGGACAACTTCTTATATTTGCATCATATAAATATCCCCTTTTAGTACCACTTGAAGTACTATATTCAATATACCAAATCCGATATAGTGAATAATTATACTGAACAGGTGCATAGTAAAGAACTGTAATCGGCTCATTTGCATATATAGTACCTATACTAATTCTATTTCCTGGTACATTAGAACTCCATACAGTTTGTTGACTATTAGAAATATATTGTCCTCCAGTATAAATTTCAGTACTTACATTTCCAGAGATATTTGTTACCAAATGAGAAGGAACATATCCTGATTTGTATTTTCCAGTTGATGTAACAGTATAACGAATATGATACCAACCTTCATTTTTTACAGAGCCAAGAACATATATTGTTTCACCAGCACTAATACTTCCTACATCAGTATAATATGAATATGACGGTCCAGCTTTAACAGTTTGACTCACTGTTGATTGTCCTGTAGCCTCTGATCCGACACTGTTAGCGTATACCTCAATGTTTTCTACAGATTTTTCATTAATTTCTTCAGCCTTCGCATTAACATTAAAGCAACTAATCACAATTGCCATTACCAAAAAAGCTGAAATTACACTAAAAATTTTCCGTAACTGCTTACACATATAATTACCTCCTAATTAAATTGAATTTTTTCCAGTTCTTTCTTCAATCTTATGCATCTCTGCATAATAACTTTATTTTATCATAAATAATTAAAATAAATAAAAAAGATAAAAAAGATAAAAAAGATAAAATTTTATATAATTTTACTTTATAAAATTACTAACTATCCTTTTAAAACTATCAATTGGAAACTCAAATAGATATTTTACAACTTCAAGTGTTTTATTAATATAATTTTTTAATTTATGATTTTCTTTCTTTATATTTTCATTTTCTATTTTTAATCTAATGTTTTCTGTTTTTAATTGCTCAAATTTATTTATTGCTCTATATGATTTACTTAATTGTAATTTCAATCTATTAACATATTTAACTAATTGTTGATTTTGGGCTATTATTAAGGCTGTATTTTTAGTATCAACAGGTTCTATTTT
>CALXVK010000060.1 GCA_944391975.1 uncultured Clostridia bacterium | reverse complement strand
TTCGCAAAATTTTCACGAACTACTCAATTTCTTATTTTTTTTAGTTCGAGTAAATTTTGCTTCGCAAAATTTTCACGAACTACTCAATTTCTTATTTTTTTAGTTCGAGTAAATTTTGCTTCGCAAAATTTTCACGAACCTAAATATTACTCAACAATAGCTAAAATATCGCTTTGTCTTACTATTATATACTCTTCTCCTTCGTATTTCACTTCTGTTCCAGAGTATTTGCTTGTTATTACTTTATCTCCTTTTTTTACTTGCATTTCTACTTTTTCTCCGTCTACAGTTCCTCCTGAACCTACTGCAATTACTTCTGCTATTTGTGGCTTTTCTTGTGAACCACTTGACAATATTATTCCACTTTTTGTGGTTTCTTCAGCTTCTACCATTTTAATTAAGACTCTGTCTGTTAATGGTTTTATCATATTAATCATCCTCCTTTATGAACTGCTTCTATTTTATGCTTAATATTACTAATTTTGAACATTAGTTAATATTATTACTATAAAAAAAAATTAGCAGTCTATCTTTTCGACTGCTAAGATTTTATACCCAATTTTTTATTTTGTCAATACTTAAATTTAATTTTTTTCTTTTATTTTTTAATTAGCTTTTGCCCAAATAATTAATCTTTGACTTGAGTCGTCATTACAAGTCTGAAGAGTTATCTCTCTAGCACTTGGATCTAATTCTCTTTCCATAAATGATATATCATCTGGTGTAGTATAATACATTTTATAAATTTCATATGTAACAGTTTGTCCTGCTGAGTCTGTTATATCAATAGTGTCTCCAAGATCTAACTGATCATTATCTGAGAAAAATTGTCCATTTCTATAATTATGTCCTAATATTAATGCATTTGTTCCAGGAATATTTAATTCACTAACTGGTGTTGTAATATCATCACATGTTGCAATTTGTAAAATTCCAACAGCTTTTGAAAGTGATCCAACTGTAGCTCTTTCTAATATTGGATATTCAATTCCTGTTTTACTAATTTTTATTGTACCCTTTACTTCATAATTATCTAAATAAGTTTTTTTCCTTCCTGAAGTTGCTGTTCCATTTGAAGTTGATTCCACACTTGTATTAAAATCATCTAAAGTTGCTAATTCTGTATTTCCTTCATTTTCATCATCTGAAGCTGTATTAGTATCATTTAATGTATTATAAAATTCTTGTACAGCATCAGCAGCTTCATTTTCAATAGCACGTTCTCTAATAGCAGTATATCCAAAATATCCTAATAAAGCTACAATACCAATTATTACTATTACCAATAAAACAGTTAAGATATCAGCATATCTTTTTTCTCCACCAAATTTACTCATATCTTACATCTCCTTTTATAAAATATCCACGCTTATTAATATTATAACATACAAGCTTTTATTTTTCAAGACTTGTAGCAGCTTTACATAATATAGTTTTACATATTTTATATTATTCTAAAACAGCTTTTATTCTTCTAACACCTGAAGAAGAAGCTTCTTCTTTTTTAATTTTAAAATGTCCTAATTCTGAAGTATTTTTAACATGAGGACCACCACATAATTCCTTTGAAAAATCACCAATTGTATAAACTGTAACCATATCTGGATATTTTTCAATAAACATACATTCAGCACCAGATTTTATAGCTTCTTCTTTAGACATTTCTTCACATACAACATCTATTCCTTCTTCAATCCAGTTATTCACTAAATCTTCAACTTTTTGTTTTTCCTCATCTGTCATTTTAACTGGATGTGAAAAGTCAAATCTCATTCTTTCTTCAGTTATATTACTTCCCTTTTGATGTACATGATCTCCCAATACAACTTTTAAAGCTGCATTTAAAAGATGAGTTGCTGTATGATATTTAGTTTCCATTTCTCCAGTTGAAGCAAGTCCTCCTTTAAATTTTTGCTCTACTCCTTGTCTAGATTTTTCTTGATGCTCTTTAAATAATTTTTGATAATCAGACATATCTACTTTTAAGCCTTCCTCTTTTGCAAGTTCTTCTGTCATTTCTGGTGGAAAGCCATAAGTTTCATATAAGTTAAATACAGCATTTGTATCTATAATAGTTTTATTTGCAGCTCTTGTTTTATTAGCTACTTTTTCAAATTCTCTTTCTCCATTTTTTAGTGTTTTCATAAATTTATCTTTTTCTGCTATTATAACTGTTTTAATCTGTTCTCTATTTTCATTTAACTCTGGATAAAGTTCATGTAAGCTATCAATTGAAACATCTATAATCTCTGGAAGCTTATTTAAATCTATTTCTAATTTATTTAGATGTCTTGTCATTCTACGAAGTAATCTTCTTAAAATATATCCTCTATCAACATTACTTGGTCTTCCACCATCATTTATTATCATAATACTTGAACGTAAATGTTCAGTTACAATTCTTCTGCTTTCAATAAAATCATTTTTTTGAAGCTTTTCTAATTCTTTCATAACAGGTTCAAATATTTCTATTTCATAAGGTGTTTCTTTTCCCTGTAAAAGCATCGTCATTCTTTCTAATCCTAAACCTGTATCAACATTTTTTTGTTTTAGTTTAGAATATCCATTTTTATCTTTATAGAATTCCATGAAAACATTATTCCAGATTTCAACATATTTTCCACAATCACATGATGGATTACATTCTGGAGAACATTTTTGTTTTCCTGTATCATAAAACATTTCTGTATCAGGTCCACATGGTCCTTCTTCACCTGCTATCCACCAATTATCATCTTTTCCAAAAAAATAAATTCTTTCATCTGGTATACCAACTTTTTTCCAAGCTTCATATGAAACTGTATCTTTTTCACAATCTTCATCACCTGCAAAACATGTTACAGATATTTTTTCTGCTGGAATCTCTAATTCTTTAGTTAAAAATTCATAACTCATTGCGATTGATTCTTCTTTAAAATAATCTCCTAATGACCAATTTCCAAGCATTTCAAAATAAGTCAAATGGCGATTATCCCCAACTTCATCTATATCATTTGTTCTAACGCATTTTTGATAATCAGTAAGTCTTGTTCCTAATGGATGTTTTTGTCCTAAAAGATATGGAACTAAAGGTTGCATACCTGCTGTATTAAATAAAACAGAAGGATCATTTTCAGGAATGAGCGGAGCTGATGGAATAACTTTATGCCCTTTGTTTTTAAAAAAATTCAAATATTTATTTCTAATTTCTATTGCTTTCATGAAACTCCTCTTTTCTTATTATAATTTGCTAAAATATTATATTACAACAATATCTATTTTTCAAGCTTTTTTTATTATAGTTACAAATTTTATTATAAAAAAGCAAACCGGTCACATGAAATTCTCCACGTGACCGGTACTGCACCTTATATCAAATAAATTTCTTGAGATTTGTGGGTTTCAGTCCTTTGTTTCTTTTGGGGACTTTATATTTAGACCCACATGGAATCTCGTTTTCAATCAAATAACAATATAATTTGATAAGAGATTTATGCTTTTGCATCATTTTCTCGCTAACCATTCTCTTTTTGAGCTCCAAAAGTTTTGTCTCAATAGTAGAAATATCTACTTTGCTAAGGTCAAAAAACATTTCTGCAAATTCAGAGTCAAGATCAAGAGCTTTTTCAAACCTTGCCCTTGTTGTGCTCCCACCTGAAAGCTCTTTAAGCTTAGATTCATTTCCAGGAACAAGAACATTCTGAATTACACCTTTGTCAACACGCTCCATGCTATCAACATAGCCAAGCTCAGCAGCAAATTCAGTTACGATCTCATCAGATGTGAGCTTTTTCTTAATTCCGAGAACTTCACTTTCAAAATGGCTATCAATACCAATGCGCTTTTTCACATCGTCTACCGAAATCTTTTTATCGCGGTAATCCTCGAGAGCATGAGTTTTATCTGCTTCAACTACTTTCCGCGCCATTTCAATATCTTCTTTTACTGTGCTATACCCAATATATTCCTCTACCAGAAGTAAATTGATGGCAGCCATATAAATAGACACATCATATTCTGTAGTATCATTATCATCAATGGACTTTAACTTATATCTCTTAAAGCAAATGGAATCAAGCAAATGAATAAACCTATTTGCTTCATCTTCACCAGAGATAATAAGATCACCAGAAATTCTGTAACCGTAATGTTCTTTTGGCACAGCTTTCGATCCTTCAAGTATAATATATGGCATATCCATCTTTTCAAATTCTTCAAGGGGTATAACTTTAAGCAATTTGTAAATCGAGTAAAGACTCTCTAATCTTTGCTTATGCATCATATCCTTAAAGAAAAAAGCTTCTAATGGAAAAATTCCCGGTTCTTTGAAAACCTTCATTTTAATAGCACGCACAGAATTAAAGGTTTGATTTGGAATCGTAGAGTTCACTGACTTAAATCCTGTGTTTGAATCAAACTTAAGTTCTGCAAAATGCATTACCTCTTTAAAAGTTCGATTATCAATAGTACTCAGTGTATAAATCATACTCTCATAAACCATATTTTCTTTTGGACAAGGCTTAATCCGATGTTCATACAATTCAAAAAGCTCTTCAGGTCCAAATGACTTTTGGTTATTTTTAAGAGCTTTGCTGTAATCAATTACCATTTCTTTGTATTCTTTCTTAAACGGATTAAGAACATAATCCTCTGCAAAATAGTAATATCCAACAAAAATTACCATGTACATTCTTACAAATTTTGCTTTTTCAAGGCTCGTCCAATCCTCTGGCGCTCCTTCAAGTTTACTTGCTACATCATCCAGCATTTTTTTATAGCCTGACAAATAATACATAGCATTTTCAACAGTACGGAGTTTTCCTATCAGAGTTCTTAAATCATACTCTTTGATATTCTTAGATGGCTTTTTTACGCCAATACCAAAGTACTTTTTAACTCTATCAAAGTCTTTTTTCCCAATCGTTGATTCAAATGCCGGAAATCCTTCTGTTACAATAAGCTCAACATCGATGGGCCGAGTGCAGTCTTTAGAGACTAAGGTCTCATATAGCTTCAGTACACCGACTTCATCCTTCTTTGAAATTTTTTCATAAGGTTTTACTTTTACCATTATTTTTTCCTCCAGTTATAAAATAATTTGCGGTTTTGATTAGGATTTCTTTTACATCTCCTCTCATAATATATTGTAATTTGGCATTTGCAGTTTAATAAAATTATGCCATGCTTTTTTAGTTTAACACATTATGTATACTTTTTCAAGTTTTAATTAATAATAAAAATCCGCTATAAATAATTATATAACGGATTTTATATATTTAATTATATTTCTAAATGATTTCCAAGAAAACCGGCTGCAGATTGGGCAACTTTATATTCTGGTTCTCCAAGTGACTTTGTTGCATCTTTTGCCATTAAAATTACACTTCCTATTACATCTCCATCAGAAATTATAGGATAAATTACTTGAGAATTATAAATTCTCTCTTTTCCTTCTCCTTCTGTTACTGGTATAGCTATTTCATTATTTTCTTTGCTTTTAAATACTTCCTTATTTTCAAGAACCTCTTCTAATTCTTTACTTAAGGATTTTTCTAAAAAATCTTTTTTTGATCCCCCTGAAACAGCAATTACAGTATCTTTATCTGTTATACATGCAATATGACCTGTAGTTTTGGAAAGTGTATCTGCATAAGTAGTTGCAAATTCTGAAAGTTCCCCTATAGGAGAATATTTTTTTAATATTACTTCTCCTTCTTTATCAGTAAAAATTTCTAGAGGATCACCGTTCTTTTATACGTAATGTTTTTCTTATTTCTTTCGGAATAACAACTCTACCTAAATCATCAATTCTTCTTACAACTCCTGTTGCTTTCAAACTAAATTCCTCCTTTTTTATCATGTTTACTCTTATTATGACAAATTAGGAAAAATTTATACATTATATTTTGTTATTATATTTTTATTAAATGAATTTTAAAAATATATTGTTAAATTTAAAAAATTTTTATAAAAACAATATTTAATATAACATTTAAAATTAATTGCAAAAATTATATTGATTTTCTTGCTTTTTTATTGTATTATAATTATGTAGATAAATAATAAAGGGGGGCTATTTATGGATAAATTAAAAATTCCGGAAAGTCATGTTGGAATTAGTAAAACTTTGAGACTTCCTGAAAATGTTGTTACAGACCTTCAAGCTTTAGCATCTATAAAAAACACATCATTAAATCAAATTACTATTCTTCTTTTAAATTTTGCTTTAGAGAATTTAGATGAGAGCGAAAAAATTGCATTAGAAAAATTTAAACAAAATAATAAATAAAAAATTTTTAAAAGCTTAAAATTATTTTTATAATTTTAAGCTTTATTTTTATAAAATCATATAATAAGAAAGATTACAAAGTCTTTCTTTTTATATAACTTTTCTTTATGAAGCTGGTCTCATTTCTAATCTTAATTTGTCAGCAATCATCGCAATAAATTCTGAATTAGTTGGTTTTCCTTTATTAGCATTAACTGTATAACCAAAAACACTTTCCATTATATCTACTCTTCCTCTATTCCAAGCAACTTCAATGGCATGACGAATTGCACGTTCTACTCTACTTGGAGTTGTTTTATATTTTTTAGCTAAATCAGGATATAATTGTTTTGTTATCTGGTTTAGCACATCAATATTTTGAACAACCATAATTATTCCATCTCTTAAATATTGATAACCTTTAATATGAGCTGGTACTCCAACTTCATGAATAATATTTGTTACTAAAGCTTCTAAATTATCTTCTTTTTTAGTATTTTCTATATTAATATAAGAAGATTTTATTTCATGTCTTATAAAATTATATTCTTTTCCTGTATCTCTATTTTTTAATTCTCTAATTCTTTTTACTAATAAATCTACTTCAAATGGTTTTACTATATAATAACTAGCCCCTAATGCTAATGCCTTTTTAGTTATCATATCTTGACCTACTGCAGATAACATTATACAAGTTGGCATAAATTCTGATTCATTTAGTTTTTCTAAAACTCCTATTCCATCTAAATTAGGCATAATTATATCAAGTAATACTACATCTGGCTTTAGTTCTATTATTTTTTCATATGCTTCTATTCCATCTCTTGCAATTGCAGTTACTTCCATATCTTCCTCCTTATTTAGATATTTTTCAAAAGTTGTAGCAAACTCTAAATTATCGTCTGCAATAATAATCTTAATTTTCTCTTTTTCCATATTTCCATCCTTTCATTTCCAATTTTTTTCTTCTTTCGTGAATTATTTCTTGTCGTTGATCTAAATTATATATTTTCTTGTATTATTTTGCAAGCGTTTTTGCGTGCGTTTTTTCGACATTATTTTCCCACAAAATATTTATATAATAGCAAAATTTTCTATTAAACCTTTATGATATAAAGAGAACTTTCCTATTATATAAAAAGTCCTGTAATATACATTACAGAACTTTTATGCACATATTTCAATATATCTTTCTTTTACAATAGTACTTTCAATTATATTAAAATTCAAATTTTGTTTATTATTTAAAATATCAGTTAATTTTTCTTCTAGGATTTCAAAAATAATTTCAACATTTTCTCCAAAATTAGTATTTAAAATTTTGACATTATTTTTTTCAAAGTAATATTTTACTTTTTCTAAATCTGAATAAGAAACATAAAACTTAACTTCTAATCCTATATCTTTAAAAATACAATTTTCATCTAATAAAACTTTTTCTGTGGCTTTTGAGTAGCTTCTTACTAAACCACCAGTTCCAAGTAAAATTCCACCAAAATATCTAGTAACAACAACTAGAACATTTGACAAATTTTTAGATGTTATAATATTTAGCATTGGACCTCCTGCAGTTCCGAGATGGTTCACCATTATCACTAAATCTATTTATAATCCCATTTTTAGTATAAATACTAAAAGCATAGCAATTATGTCTGCTATCAAAATACTTTTTATTTATCTTTTTTATGAGATTCTCAGCTTCTTGAACTGTTTCAACATAAAAACTGTTAGCTATAAATTTTGATTTTTTCTCTATTATCTCAGCTGTACAATTTTCTTTTATTGTTTTAAACATAATTACCTCCCTGCAGTATATCCTGTAGAATATGCAATCTGTAAATTAAATCCCCCAGTATATGCGTCAACATCAATAATTTCACCTGCGAAAAATAATCCTTTAACTAATTTTGATTCCATTGTTTTTGGATCAATTTCTTTTATTGACACTCCTCCTGATGTTATTATAGCTTCTTCTATTGGTCTAAAGCCTTTCAATTTAATTTCAAAATTTTTCAATAAATTCTCTAATATTTTTCTTTCTTCTTTTGTTATCTCATTTACTTTTTTATTTGGATTTATATTAGATAATTCAATAATAGAATTTATCATTTTTTGTGGTAATAATTTATCTAAACTATTTTTAAAATCTTTATTTTTAAATTCTTCAAAATCTCTTAATATTCTATTATCTAATTCTTGAATACTAAGTGCTGGTTTTAAATCTATATAAAGTATAATTTTATTCTCATTAAGTAAATTCTCAATATTCTTATATCTAATTAATACTGCTGAACTACTTAAAATTATTGGACCACTTACACCAAAATGAGTAAATAACATTTCACCAAAATCTTCATATATTATTTTATCTTTATTTAAATCTTTTATTTTAATTCTGACATTCTTCAAAGATAATCCTTGCAATTTTTGACAAAGTATTTCATCTGCTATAAGCGGAACTAAAGATGGTTTTATTGGTGTTATTGTATGTCCTAATTTTTTAGCTAATTTATATCCACTTCCATTTGAACCAGTTACTGGATAACTCTTTCCGCCTGTTGCTAATATTACTTTACTAGCTTTTAAAAGCTCACCAGAATCTAAATAAACTCCAGTTACTTCTCCTAAATTAGTTTCTATTTCAACAACTTCGGAATTTAGTTTTATCTCTACATTTTTCTTTTTAAGTTCTTTAATAAAGCACTCCAAAACATCTTTTGATTTATCAGTTACTGGAAAAACTCTTTTTCCTCTTTCATATTTTACTTCTAAACCATTGTTTTTAAGCATTTTTATAATATCTAGATTTGTAAAATTTTTAAATGCACTATATAAAAATTTTCCATTTCCTGGTACATTTTCTATAAATTCGCTCATATCGGCAGAATTAGTTATATTACATCTACCTTTTCCAGTAATTAATAGTTTTTTTCCTAAAGAATTATTTTTTTCAATTAAAGTTACTTTATCTCCTTGCCTTGAAGCAGAAATAGCTGCCATCATTCCGGCAGGACCTCCACCAATAACTATAGTTTTCATAAAAGTATAATCTCCTTTTTTAATACTATTCAATATTACCACTTTATAAGCTAAAAGTAAATCAAAATTTGTAGAATTCTTTCTCAGATAAAACCATTTTTTTATTTAATTTTCAATGTGCCTATAAAAAATATTATAACTCTTCTATTTTTATTTGTATTAAAAGTGTCAATTTGTGTCAAAAAAATGTCAAAAATTGTTTAAGATTTTACTTTTTTTGTAATTTTCTATTGAAATCTCAAGCCTGCAGTGCTATAATGTTGACATAATTTTGTAAAAAAAAATTTAACTTATTAAAAAAATTTAATTTATAAAT
>CALXVK010000059.1 GCA_944391975.1 uncultured Clostridia bacterium | reverse complement strand
ATTGCAACTAATGAATAAGCACTTGAATCATTTGCATGTGCAAATCCTTCTTTGCTTGTTTCAATAAAATCATTATGTAAATCTTCTGTAAATGCATGAGCTATACAATGAACCAATCCATCTATTTTTCCGTAATCATTTTTTACTTCTTGAAACATTTTTTCTATTGCTTCATCTTTTGATGCATCACATTCATATGCTTTTGCTCCTTCAAATTCAGAAATTAAAGCTTCTACTTTATCTCTACTATCTTCTCCCATAAATGTAAAACATAATTTAGCACCTTGCTCATAAGCAATTTTAGCTGCTCCATAAGCTATACTCCATTTGTTTCTAATTCCCATAATTAATACTGTTTTGTCTTTTAAAATCATTTTTTACTCTCCTATCTTTATTTTATTATTTTGATTTTTTATAATCTCTTTTTATTTCTGTATATTCACCCATATTGCGAAATTTTTGATATCTTTTTTCAATTAATTCCTCTATAGGAAGTTTTTTTAATTCTTTAACATATTTTAAAATATTTTTCTTTAATTCATCTGCAACTGATTTAACATCTTTTTCTGCACCACCATCTTCTGGCTCTTTTATTATTTTATCTATAACTTTAAATTTATATAAATCATCTGCCGTCATTTTCATTACTTCTGCGGCTTCTTCTGCTCTTGATGAATCTTTCCATAAAATACTTGCAAATCCTTCTGGAGAAAGAATAGAATATACTGAATTTTCAAGCATTAAAATCTTATCTCCAACTCCAATAGCTAAAGCTCCTCCACTTGATCCTTCACCTATTACAATTGCTATTACAATTGTCTTTAAATTAGCAAGAGTTAACATACTTCTTGCAATCGCTTCACCGTTGACCTCTCTCTTCTGCTTCTATTCCAGGATACGCACCTTTTGTATCTATAAAAGTTATAACTGGTCTACCAAATTTTTCTGCTTGTTTCATAAATCTAATACCTTTTTTGTAACTTTCAGGATTTGGCATTCCAAAATTTCTTTCTATATTTTCTTTTGTATTTCTTCCTTTTTGTTCTGCAATAATTGTAAAATTTTGAGTACCAATATTTGCTAAACCACATACCATAGTTTTATCATCAGTAAATTCTCTATCGCCATGTAATTCCATAAAATCATCAAATATTAAGTTTATATAATCTAGTGCTGTTGGTCTTTTAGCACTTCTTGCAATTGTCATTTTTTCCCATGCTGATAATTTATGTTTAACAGTAGATTTCTTCTCCTTATCTTTTTCCAATTTTTCACCAACTTTCTTCTATTTTAAATTTTATAGTTATTTATGAAATTTAAGTATTCTAGAAAGAGTTTCCTTCATTTGACTTCTATCAACAATTTCATCAACAAATCCATGTTCTAATTGAAATTCCGCAGTTTGAAATCCTTCTGGTAATTCTTGACCTATTGTTTGTTTTATAACACGAGGACCAGCAAAACCGATCAATGCTCCAGGCTCAGCCAAAATCACATCTGCAATACTTGCAAAACTTGCTGTTACTCCTCCATAAGTTGGATCTGTTAAAACAGATATATATAAAATTCCAGCCTCATTTAATTTTGTAACAGCAGCTGTTGTTTTTGCCATTTGCATTAAAGACATTATACCTTCTTGCATTCTAGCTCCACCTGAAACTGAAAAAATTATAATAGGAAGTTTTAATTCAATAGCTTTTTCCATTGAATAAGTTATCATTTCTCCTACAACAGTTCCCATACTCCCCATCAAAAAGTTACCATCCATGACACAAATTACAACTTTATCTCCATTAATTCTTCCTGTACCGCATACAACCGCTTCATCAATTCCATTAATTTTTCTTAAATTCTTTAATTTAGTTTCATATTCTTTAATTTTTAGTGGGTTTACTGTATCTATATTGAATTCAAATGGTTCAAATGTATTTTCATCTATAGTTTGCCATATTCTACGTCTATTTGATAATCTAAAATGATAATTACAAATTGGACAAATACTATAATTTTCATGTAAAAATTCTTTATAAATAATTTCTCCACATTTATTACATTTAACCCATTTTCCAACTGGTATATCTATTTTAGAATCTTTTATTTGAGGCTTAGGCATACTACGTTTTTTTAACTTATCTATAATCATTTAATTACTCCTTTAAAATTAAATCCTAAAATATTTTAAACTATTTAATTCCAAACTTCTTTGAAATAAAACTTGTATCAAAAGTTCCATTAACAAAATCTTCATCTTCTAAGATTTTATATAAGAAGTCTATATTTGTATCAATTCCATCTATAACACATTCATCTAAAGCTCTTTTCATTTTTGCTATTGCTTCAAGTCTTGTATCACTATGTACAATAATTTTAGCAATCATTGAATCATATGTAGGTGGTATTTTATAACCTGAATATATTGCAGTATCTACTCTTACTCCATTTCCACCTGGTAAATTTAAATCTTTAATTTCACCTGGACAAGGCATAAAGTTTTTATCTGGATTTTCAGCATTAACTCTACATTCAATACTGTGACCACTAAATTTTATATCTTTTTGTTTATATCCTAATTTTTCTCCACTTGCTACTTTTATTTGTTCTTTAACAATATCAATTCCTGTATTCCATTCTGTAACAGGATGTTCAACTTGTATACGAGTATTCATTTCCATAAAATAGAATTTTCCATATTTATCAACTAAAAATTCTATTGTTCCTGCATTTGAATATTTTGCAGCTTTAACAGCTTTTAGAGCAGCTTTTCCCATTTCTTCTCTTAATTTTTCATCAATAATCGGTGATGGACTTTCTTCTAAAACTTTTTGATTTTTTCTTTGTATTGAACAATCTCTTTCACCTAAATGAACACTATTTCCATATTCATCAGCTAATACTTGAATTTCAACATGATGAGGTTCTTCAATAAATTTTTCTATATAAATTTCATCATCATTAAAAGAAACTTTTGCTTCTTGCTTTACAATATTATAAGATTCATCTAATTCAGCTTCAGTTCTTACAAGACGAATGCCTTTTCCTCCACCGCCTGCTGCTGCTTTAATCATAATTGGATAACCAATTTTTTTAGCTATATCCATTGCTTCTTTAACTGATTTTATACTACCATCAGAACCTGGAATTACAGGAACTCCATTCTTTTTCATCAAATCTTTACTATTTGATTTATTTCCCATTAATTCTATTACATTATATGAAGGACCAATAAACTTTATGTTACTCTCTTCACACATTTTAGCGAAATCTGCATTTTCTGCTAAAAATCCAAATCCTGGATGTACACTATCTGCACCAGTAACTACAGCTGCTTCTAAAATATTTTTCATATTTAAATAACTCTTATTTGAAGGTGCTGGTCCTATACAAATAGCTTCATCAGCAAGTTTAGTATGCAAACTATCTTTATCAATTTCTGAATAAACTGCTACTGTTGCTATTCCCATTTCTCTGCATGTTCTAATAATTCTTACAGCAATTTCTCCTCTGTTTGCAATTAATACTTTTTTTAACATAATCTTTCTCCTCTCTATAATAAGTTTTATTATGCTAATTTAAAACAAATTTTTAAATCAATCTTAAATTAACATAATCTTGTAAAATTAATCTATCCATGTTATAATTTTATTTGTATAACAACATAGGAGGGATCTTTATGAGCAATATTATTTGGAATCCCGATGAGATACGGATTCCGCCACATACGTTAATTGCACTGTGTGGTACAGCAAACAGTGGTAAAACTACTTTTGCAAAAAAGGCTTTTAATCCTGAACAAATTATTAACTCTGATTCTGTTTTAGAGAAGTATGCAAATATGCTTGTAGATATTACTAAAAAAGATTTGCAGCTTACTCCGGAGTCAGAACATTGGAAAGAAATTTCCACTCATTTAGGAAGAGTAGCTTTTCTGAAAACTCAGGACACTCTTTTGAGTATGGTTTTTCAATCCAGTAAAGAAAATCCCTTAACGGTTTTTGATTCCGTGCATTATAGCTTTCCAGACAGATTAGGTACATTGCTTAGATATTCCGATTTTTTCGAGAATATCTATCTCATTGTAATTAATCCTCCACTGAAAGAAATTAGAAGCCGGAAACTTAAAACTGTTTCTCAAAACCTTAAGGCAATGGGATTTAGATTTCCTAATGAACAGGATATCTTAAATCAGTACTATACTTTGAAAAACCAGCTGACCTCTAAGCAAGTTACTGTTGGTGTATCAAAAGTATTTGTATTGGAAGATCCAAATAACTTTAAGATTGGATTCCTTTAAATAAAATTTGTTCTTAAAAAAGTCGTTTTCCCCCAAGCAGGTGTGCTATACGCACAGCCTGCTTGGGACTTTTTTACTTTTCAGGGTTATCTACAATAGCAAAAGTAAGTTCTCCTTTTGTTACAAGTTCACCATCAACTGTAGCAATGGCTTCTCCTACTCCGATCGGTCCTTTTCTTTTTATAATTTTAACTTCTAATTTTAGTACATCTCCTGGTTTTACAGGTCTTTTAAATCTTAATTTATCAATTCCGCCAAAAAATGCATTTTTATTTTTGTTTTCTTCCATAGAAAGAATTGCTACTGCACCGGTTTGAGCAAGAGACTCAACAATTAAAACTCCTGGCATAATTGGTTGTCCTGGAAAATGACCTTGAAAATATGGTTCATTTATACAAACATTTTTGTAAGCAATTGCTCCTTCTCCCGGTTTTAACTCTTCTACTCTGTCTATCATTAAAATAGGCGGTCTTTGAGGTATTATTTTCATTATCTCATTAATATCTAACATTTTATTTTCTCCTTACATATGATTATACCAATCTCTAATTTTGTAAAATAGCATTAATAATATTCCTTGAATTCCATTTACAGTAATTACCATTTTCCAAAAACTTCCAGAATCAGTTCTCCAATATTCATATTCATAATCTCTAAAAATAACAAGAAGAACTATAACCAATACTATATAAATTAAGTTATATGGTGTAAATAATGTGTACTTCTTGGAAATTTCATTTTCTTCTTGATATATAAATACCAAAACCACAAAAATACTAGCTATGAATATGGCAATATATTCTAAAATATATTGATATTCCCACAATGTTTGTGTACATATCCATGCTATAACACTAAATATAACCGCGATTACTGCATATATTATTTTCATTTTCTTTAGTTCCTTTCATTCTATTTTATTATAAATAGAGGTTTTCCATAATCTACTGTATCTCCATCTTTAAGTAAAATTTCTGTTACTTCTCCATCAAATTCTGACTCAATTTCATTCATAAGTTTCATTGCTTCAATAATGCAAAGTGTATCACCTTTTTTTACTTTACTTCCAACTTTAACAAATGGTTCAGCTGTTGGAGAAGGTTTTGAATAAAATGTACCAACCATTGGTGATTTTACAATATTTCCTTCTGGTTCAGGTTTGTTTTCTGGAGCTACAGGTTGATTGTGAGGTGCTGGAACTCCTGATTGCATTGGATATGGAACTGTATATTCAAGTGGAACCATTGACATTCTAGTATCATGTAATGGAATTGGTGGATTTTTTGGTTCCTCATCCTTTCTTATTCTTATTTTAGTACCATCAGGAAATTCAACTTCAATTTCAGTTAATTTAGATTCTCCCATATCATCCATTAATTTTTTAATATCTTTGTAATCCATAAAATCTACCCCCCTATTTTTATATTAAATCACAAAATTTATTAATATCTTTCTTATTTTTCATATTTTTTGAAAATAAGACTTCCATTGTGTCCACCAAAAGCTAATGAATTTGACATTGCATATGTAAGTTCTTTTTTTCTTGGAACATTTGGAACAACATCTAAATCACATTCTTCATCTGGAACTTTATAATTAATTGTAGGTGGAATAAGACCTGTTTCAATTGCTTTAACTGTTGCAATTGCTTCAACAGCTCCTGCCGCTCCTAATAAATGTCCTACATTTCCTTTTATTGAACTTACAGGCAAAGTTTTGCTAGCTTCACCAAAAGCTGTTTTTACTGCTAATGTTTCTCCTGAATCATTTAAATGTGTTGATGTACCATGTGCATTAATATAATCAACATTCTCTGGTTTGATTCCAGCTTCATTCATAGCAAGTTTTATTGCTCTTACCATTCCGTCTCCAGTAGGATCTGGTGCTGTTATATGATAAGCGTCAGAAGTTGAACCAAATCCAACAACTTCTGCATAAATTTTAGCTCCTCTATTAAGAGCATGTTCTAATTCTTCTAACATAAGAACTCCTGCTCCTTCACCCATAACAAATCCATTTCTTTCTTTATCAAAAGGAATACTTGCTCTATTTTTATCAGTTGCTTGAGACAAAGCTTTTATATTTGTAAATCCAGCAATACCAACAGCATCTATAGCAGATTCTGTTCCACCTGCCATGATAACATCTTGATATCCATATTTTATTAATCTATAAGCTTCACCTATACAATGAGTTCCTGTTGAACATGCAGCAGAAATATCAAATGTTTCTCCTTTCGCTCCATATTCAATACTAATATTTCCAGAAGCCATATTAGTTATAACCATAGGAATACTAAGAGGTGGTACTCTATCAGGACCTTTTTGAGATGCTAATACAGATATTTCATATGTAGTATTTAATCCACCTATTCCAGATCCAACTATAACTCCAAAACGAGTAGCGTCAATTTTTGAAACATCTAATTTGCTATCTTCCATTACTTCTTTTGCAGCTGCCATTGCTAATTGACAAAATCTGTCTAATCTTCTAGCACTTCTTCTATCCATATAATTTTCTGGATTAAATCCTTTAACTTCAGCTGCTAATTTAACTTTAAAATTCGTAGTATCAATTTGAGTTATTTCATCAATACCACATTTTGATTTTTCTATTCCTTTCCAAAATTCATCAACACTATTTCCAATAGGAGTAATAGCTCCCATTCCAGTAATTACAACTCTTTTCATTTCTATTTCCTTTCTATTTTTTTGCTATTATTATAATTATTATAATTTCTTTAAAACTTTAAACATTGTACACACTTCCTGCTCGCATGAGAAGTAGTGTATTGTGCATTTTTGCGACAGAGGATATCCATGAGGCGTACTTTTGTAAATATACTACTTCACCAATTTGTCGAACAAAAAAATCTCTCTCTCACTGTTCAAATAAGAATTAGTAAGATGCTCTTTTTTGCGACTAAAGAATTAAGGAGGCGTACACAAAGTACGTTGACTTAATTCTGCAGAAGCAAAAATGTGCAGATTGCTGATTATTATTTGAACCTACATAAGCATGCCGCCATCAACATGTATAACTTGCCCTGTAATATATGAACTATCATCTGATGCTAAGAATTTTACAACTTTTGCTATATCATTTGCACTTCCCATTCTTTTTAATGGAATTTGTGCATTTATATTTTCTTTTTGTTCATCTGATAAAACTTTTGTCATATCAGTAGCAATAAATCCAGGCGCAATCGCATTAATTAAAATATTTCTACTTGCAACCTCTTTTGCTAAACTTTTTGTAAATCCAATAATTCCAGCTTTTGATGCAGCATAATTAGTTTGACCTGCATTTCCTGTAATTCCTACAATAGATGCAATATTTATTATTCTTCCTGATCTTTGTTTTATCATTAAAGGTATAACATTTCTAGTAACATTAAATGTTCCTACAAGGTTTACATCTATAACTCTTGTAAAATCTTCTCTATTCATTCTCATAAGCAATCCATCTTTTGTAATACCAGCATTATTAACTAAAACATCAATTGAACCTAATTGTTCTACTGTTTCATTAACCATTTTTGCACATTCTTCGTAATTTCCTACATCACCTTGAACAATTGCACATTTAACTCCATAACTTTCAATTTCTTTTTTTACTTCATCAACTTCATCTGTTTTAGTTCTATAATTTAATGAAACATCATATCCTTCTTTTGCCATAACTAAACAAATTTCTTTTCCAATTCCTCTGGCAGCTCCAGTTACAAATACAACTTTTCCCATAAATTCCTCTTTCCGGGTTTTACCCTTTTATTTTAATTCTGCAATAGCAGTTTCTAAGCTTTCTACATTATTAATGTTAATTAATTTAACATCTCTTGAAATTCTTTTTACAAAACCTGTTAATGTTTTTCCTGGTCCAATTTCAACAAAAGTATCAACTCCGTTTTGTAACATATATTCAATACTCTTTGAAAATCTTACAGGATGTGTAACATGATTTGCAAGTATTTCTTTTATATTATCATTAGAAGTATAAGGTTTTGCATCAATATTTTTTACAACTTCAATCTCTGGTACTTTAACTTCAATTTTTTCTAATTCTTCTCTTAAAAGTTTTGAAGCTTGTTCTAATTTTTCTGTATGAAAAGGTCCACTTGTTTTTAATATTGCCACTTTTCTAGCTCCAGCTTCTTTTGCTTTTTCTTCTAATTCAGCTATTCCTTTTTCATCACCTGAAACAACAATTTGACCTACACAATTATAATTTGCAGGTGTTACAAACCCAGATGTAACAGATTTGCAAACTTCTTCTACTTTATCATCATCTAATCCAAGAATAGCAGCCATAAGCCATTTTCCTTCTGGAACATATTCTTGCATTAATTCTCCTCTTTTCTTAACAGCTTTAATACCATCTTCAAAATTAAACGCTTTTCCATAAATCAGAGCTGTATATTCTCCTAAACTTAAACCTGCTGCAGTATTTGCTTTTATTCCATTTTTTTCTAAAATTTTTAAAATTCCTAAACTCATTACTAAAATAGCTATTTGCGTATTTTTTGTTTGAGAAAGCTCTTCTTCTGAAGACTCAAATGTTAATTTTGCAACATCTATTCCTGTAATATTTTTTACATCTTCATATAATTTTTTAATTTCATCATACTTATCATATAAGTCTTTTCCCATTCCAGGTGCTTGAGCTCCTTGTCCAGGAAATAAAAAGGCTATACTCATAAAATTTCCTCCATTTGATTATTTATTCATTTGATAATATTTTATATAAATAAAATCAATAAAAAAAGTATTAAAATTATCTTAATTTTAATACTTAATCATTATACACTATATTTCAAAAAAAGTAATTAGGATAAGCGGTCAGTTTTTTATATATTAAGTTATTTTGTGATTAATCTTTTGAGAATATTTAAATTCTAACAAAAAGAACCAAACACAAAAAAATTATAATTTTTTTGTGCCCTCAAAAATTTCAATTTATTTTGGAACTACCATCAAGATATATTCTTCATTTTCATCTATCTCATCTTCTAATTCAACACTACTGTTTAAAGTGCAGATACAATATGTTCCCTGATAACATATAATATAATCCTCATAAATTTCTAAAGTATTATATTCAGATTCAATCCATTCTCCCCATGTCATCCCATCTTCAAATTCAATTTCAAAAGCCACTGATTCACCATCTACATCATAAACTGCTACAGTTTTAGTTGATACACTAGATATTTTCCATAATTCCTCACTAGCAGAATCATCATCATAGTATTTTAATACATATTGATTTCCAATTTCTTCTAATATATATACATCTTTCTTATCTGTTGCATTTCCTTTTCCTGTTGATAACTCTGTTCCTACTAAACTTTCTACATTAATTACTCCATCTTCATTCATGCATTCTTTTATATATACTAAATAATTCCAAAATGTTGGCTCCATTACTCCAACTGTAGCATATCTTTCCATTTTTACATTACCCAAACTTGCTAATTTTGAAGAATCTCCCTGTTCTAAATTCATTGTTTTCATTTCTATTTCAAAATCAGAATATGCAAGTTCTATTGCTTCTATAATACTTGCTTGTTCTGTTTGTATTTTAGCATTAGCTGCCTGATTTAAAATCCCATTATCTCCTACTATCATTGCTTTTGAAAATAAACACAAAAAGAGCACGTAAAAATATCTCTATTTTACGTACTCTTTTATTTCATGACAAATAGCATTACTTAATTTAGTAATGCTTGTAAATTTATTTTCTATT
>CALXVK010000058.1 GCA_944391975.1 uncultured Clostridia bacterium | reverse complement strand
AAAAATATCAAATTAAGAAAAAAAGACGTATATTTTTTTTAAAATAAATAAAAAAACGTTACAAACGAAAAAATTCTATTAAAAGTCTTTTTACTTTTGGTTATAAATTTGATATAATTAATATGTATGGGTTTAGTTTTATAACTGGACCATGGAAACAAAAAATTTGATTCTGACAAGAGTGCTTGTCAAGAAAGGAAGGTAATTTATGTTATTACCAAACAATCAGAACAATGAAAACCGGAAAAAGGGAAAAATCGAAGTTATTATTAAGAAGATAAAGATGTATGGAAAGAAATTTTTCTATGGAACGATAGATGTTTTTGGGTGCATTGTGAGAGCTATTCGTTCTATAATTTCGATTTTTGTAGGTATCGGAATTTTAAGTGTCCTTCAGGAGCATGAATCATTTGTGGAATATCCAGCGCTTCATGATATAGTAGGTGCTGTTTTAGGAGCGTCAGATTGGATATCTGCTATAATCATGGATTTGATTAATTGAAGTATATCAGCGGTTTAGAAGGAGTATACGTGTTCTGATTTAAAAGGCCGTCCCTATGTAGGGGCGGTTTATAAATTTTTTTACTTATTAAAAAAAAATACTAGACAATAAAAATGATTTATGCTAAAATGATTTAGTATTTAAATATGCTGATGTGGCGAAATTGGTATACGCACAGCACTCAAAATGCTGCGGGAAACCATGTGGGTTCGAGTCCCACCATCAGCACCACTAGGATAAACATAGCGTAAGCTATGTTTTTTTAATACCCTTAACTGGTGGGACTCGAAAAGGAGGAGTCGAGTTTTGTGTCGGTTAAGGCCGACACGAAACTTAGACAAAAATAGTCCGGTGGACTATTTTTCCGACGCGGCCCGAATGGGAGTCCCACCATCAGCACCATTATGTTTCTTTTTTTAATGCATAAATTGACATAATTATTGATTTTTACTAGATTTTATTGTAAGATTTATAAAATTATTTTAATATTACAATTTAATAAGATTGGAGTAAATATTAATGGGAAAGAAAAAATCAAGTGGAACTAAATACTCAAGCGAAGAAGAAGTATATGAAGATTTACAAAGATTAATGCAAGTTTGGAAGAAAAATGGTACTAAAAATTTATTCTCAAAAGGAAGTTATTTGAGTTCAGTAAAAACAGGTTTTAGATCTTCTAGAATATGTCAAATTGTATTTTCAAATCCAGACATATTTAATTTTGAAGAAGAAATTAAATACATGCCAATGGAATTGATGTCAGAAGAATTTATAATTCAAATAGTTTATGATAAACCTAAACTATTATGTTCAAGAGACGAAAAAGGTCCAAGAACAATATCAATTCCAGAAGAGAAACAAACTTTACCAGTGTTGGTGGCTTTTGAATTAGGAAAAAGAAGATATGAAAAGTTTTCTGCTATGCAATGGGGACAGTGGGGAGAAAAAATACTATATACAGATAAGGCACTTGAATTTAGAAAAACAATTACAGACATAGCAGATAAAGTAGAAGATAAAATAGGAACTGATAACTTAAAACATTCACAATCTTTTAAAGAAACAGATGAAAGGAATGCATTTATTAATGAATTAGTAAATTTAATACAAGAGGAATCAACTTCAGTTACATTACAGCCAGATGAACACTATAAACCAAAATACACATATTTAGATTATAACTTTGACCAAAAAATGTTAATATTAATATCTGGTTATGCAGATTCTGGAAAAACAACATTCTCTCGCTATTTAGCTAGTATAATAAATGGAGCAATTTGTTTTGATTCTGATCAATTATTAGAACATGATTTATTAGATTCAAAACTTTCACAATTAATAAGACCAGATAATAAAGTAGTAATATTTTCTGACCTAGATGCATTTGATTTTTTTAGACCTCAAGAGATAAATGATGCAATGGGAAATGCTAATATTTTAAAAGTATATATAAAGCCATATTCTATAAAAAGAATGTTACATCATTCTAAGTATAGACAACGGAGCTGATATTGATTCATATACTGCCCATTTTGAAACTTTTCATAGAAATCATAGTTTTGGTATGGATATAACTATTACAAATGACTATACAAGAGATAGTATGTTAAAGGGCTGTGACGATGTAATTGATATTATAAATAAGATGATATTAGGTACTCAGGAAGTAGCTAATTCTTCTCTTAGAAAATCAGATAGAGACTTGTTAAAAGAACTGGGAGATTCAAGAATAGAGGAAGGAGCTTCTCGAGTAGAAAATTGTGAATTATTTAAATTTAAGTCACAGGAAAAAGAAGTAGAAGATTTTGAAAAATAAGAAGGAGAAAAAATGATTACATCTAAAACTTATAAAGAATTGTATGAAATATTAAGCTATATGGATAAAGCAACTGTAATGAAAATTCCTATAGAGATATTACAGACTATAAAAAAGAAGAAGGATAATAGATATATAACCAAAATAGATAAAAACGATATATTTAATGAAAAGAATGTTAATAGAGAAACTATTGATTTATTATGTTATTTTTATAAACATTATTGGTGCAAATAAATTTTTATGTTTATAAGAAAAGAATACAATCCATCATCATACAATTTACACTTTACGTGAATAATAATTGATATTTGTATCAATGCCCAAGAGAGCCGAAAAAGTTGTAGGTATCTACGTCAACGGCACCATTAAGAAAAACGTAGCATTAACTACGTTTTTTATTGCTTTTTTTTTTATATTTATAATAAAATTAATAAAAATATATAAAATGGTGATTTGATAAAATGGATAATAAATATAATAAAAAAATAGAAAGATTAAAAGAAAAAGGATGTTATTCAAATTTAGAGGAAATATTAAAAATAAATCCTATGTTTGACATAAATATAAAATATCTAAATATTTTTGAAGATAAATTATATAATTTTTTTGGACCAGAAATAATTGCTAAAATAGATTATATTGATTCAGATATTTACGAATATGCATTAAATAAAGGATCTGGTAGATTAGTAAAAATGATGTTAAAAATTAATCCCAAATACTTTCATGATGTATTGAAAAAAGAATTCTATTATTTAGAATATTTAAAATTATGTGTAATATTTTTTGGCATTGAAATTATTTCTAGAATTCCATATGAATATATTATCTATATTGAAAATATGATTAGACTAAAAGAAATTTTAAAATATATTAAGTTAAAAAAGATTGCTAAAAAAGATAATGATTTGAAAATTAAAATTGCAAATGTAATTAATGATTATTGTAAGAAAAGAATTGAAATTGAAAAAAACTTATTAAATGTGATCCAAGAGAATATGATTATGATAATCCGGAATATGTATATCTTGTAAATGTATGTAAAAAAGAAAGAGATAATTTGTTTGATGAAATTATCAAAAAAGAAAAATATTGAAAAAACTTATTTTCATAGAATTCTAGTAGGCAAAATATAAAAATGTGATATACTATTCATATCATTCGTAGCTATGCGAAATATAATAAGAATAGTAGTAGTTAGAAAATTCTCGAAAACAAAATTGTTAAGGAGGAAAAGTAAATACTGAGTAAAAAAGATTTTCAGGAAATCAAAAAGTTTAAGGAAGCAGGTATGGATGTTGTTGCTGTTAGTAGTGAGGGAACACTAGAGTATGCTACTCAAGAGATGGGTGGTAGTGAATATTGCGACCAGTGTAGTGCCTTTAGGTTACTTCCTGATCCTGATCCTTTTGATTGGTTCAGGAGCGGTGATATGAAGGCGGTATGTCTTGAGGTTAACGGAGTAATTGAAGGTTCTCTTGAAAGACCTAGCGAATGGACTAATATTCACAAACCGCTTTACTGTCCTAAACTCGGTCGCGAACTGAGTGAAGAAGAAAAAAAGGAAGCGGATAAAAGCCTGCAATGGGCAATGAAAAGGATGAAGTGAAGATAGATTTTACTTTACCAAAGGAGATGTTGTTTTGAACAACATCTCCTTTGGCATAAATCATAAAAAAATATACCCTATTAGTTGTGTACAAAATTTTTAACAAACTAAAAAGTTGAAATCCTAACTGATTTCAGCTTTTTTTACTTATAATATATAGAGCTTAATTAAAATAATATCAAAATATTTAATAGGTTTATAGATATTAATAATAATTTATGCTAGAATAACTTCAAACTAGATTTGAAAATATAGAAAAAATAAAAGGAGAGTTTGAAGTATGAAAATAAATAAAGATTTAGAAGATTATATTGAAGAAAATATATTTCCTGAGTATTCTAAAAATGAGCCAGCACATAACATTGATCATATAAAATACGTAATCAATAGAAGTTTTAAGTTTGCTGATACTGTACCAGATATAAATTATGATATGGTATATACTATTGCAGCCTATCATGATATAGGACATCATATAGATTCAAAAAAACATGAAATGATTTCAGGAAAAATAATGTCTAGAGATGAAAACTTAAAAAAATTTTTTTTTTTTTATTAATTAAAAATTATTAAAGAAGCAATTGAAGACCACAGAGCTTCAAGTAAACATGAACCTAGAACTATTTATGGAAAAATTGTTTCAACAGCTGATAGAAATAATACTGTAGAGGCTTGCTTAAGAAGAAGTTATACTTATGGAAGAAAACTTGAGCCTGATGCTACTGAAGAAGAACTATTTGAAAGAGCATATAAACATCTTAATATGAAATTTGGAGAAAATGGATATGCTAAATTTTTCTTTGAAGATGAAGATTATGAGAAATTTTTAAAAGAAATTAGAGAACTATTAACTGATAAAAAGCTTTTTATAGCTACCCAAAGAACTTATATAAATGAATTAAAAAGTAAAGGAGAAATTTAAAAATTCTGTCAAAGAAGATGTTGTTTTGAACAACATCTCCTTTGGCATAAATTAAGAGACAACGACCTGACAGAAGAAATTTACTCCAATATTAACAATTAGGTAAAAGAATTACCACCCTTGATAAGGTTTATAGATGGTGGTTAATTCATTTTTATTTAAGATTAGTTTATTAAAAAGTTGTTAAAATCTAAGGTTTATGGTATAACTAAAATATAAGAAAATTAAATATAAGTATTAAATAATTAAACAGGAGAAAAATATGTTAAATGGAAAAATAGAATTTTATGGTGAAAATTTATCGCTTTTGGCTATATCAAAAAAGATAGGAATATCTAGAGAAACATTAAATAAACATTATGAGCAAACAGGTGATATATATGAAGCAGAAAAGATTTGCAAAAAGATTATAGCAGAAAGAGAAGCTTCTTTAATAGAATATAATGGTGAAAGATTAGCTATACAAACAATAGCCAAAAAAGTTGGAGTAAAAGATCCTAAAACATTAAAAAAATATTATGAACAAACAGGAGATATATATGAAGCAATAAGAAAATATGATGAGTCTAAAATAGAATATTATGGTGAAAAAATGACATTAGATGCAATAGCTAAAAAAAATGGCGTAAAAAGAGATACTTTAGAAACTCACTATAATGAATCTGGAAATATATATGAGGCAGTAGAATATTGTTTAGAACTTAAAAGAAAATCAGAATCATCAAAGGTAGATTATAATGGAGAAAGAAGAACAATAACATCAATAGCAAAAGAAATAGGTATTGATAAAAAAACACTAAAAAAATATTATGAACAAACTGGTGATATTGAAAAAGCTATAAAAGCTTATCAAGAAACAAAGCAAAAAGCAGAAGAATCAAAATTAGAATATAAAGGTGAATTAAAATCATTAAAAAGTATTGCAAAAGATGAAAATGTTGCTGAAACAACACTTACAAGATATTTGAAAAAATATAAAAATATAGATAAAGCTGTATTTATGGCAAAAATTCAAAGGCAAAAAACACGGGAGAGTAAAGTTAAAAAATAAAAGTTTTAATTTATATGATTTGTCAATAATGTTAGGCATAAAATATTCAGAGTTAATAAATATGATGAATAAAGGAATGTCTGTTAATCAGATAAAGGCTCAAGTTCAAAAGCATCCAAAAAGAAAGAAGATAAAGCAAGAAATTACAAAATTATCTAATGGACAGACTCTTTTTGAATATTGCATTGACAATGGACTTAATTATGCATTTGTATATAGAGCTATAAATACATATGGAAGAACATTAGATGAAGCTGTTAATGAATATCAAACAAAAGGTTCTAAAATGCCTAGTAATTGGATATTTGAAAAATATGGTGTTCTTTTAAGGCATCTAATGACAGAAAATGGTGTAAATGTTCAAAGAGTTGTTGATTATATGAGAAAACAAAAACTTTCTATGAGTGAAGCTATTGAGAAATATATAATTAGAAAAAATGCAAAACAATATGATGTAGATGCAGATTGGATGCAAGAAATATATGCAGTTTTAACTGATGAAAACATGGCTGATGAGTATGATGGATTCAAAAAAACATTTTATATTGATAATCAAGAAGAAGAATGTATTATTCAAAGTTATGATGAAGTACAAAATTTAGATAGAAAGCTTTTATTGTTTGAGATTGCAGAGTCAATTAAAGAAAATATTTTTACACCAGATGAAATGTCAGAAGTATTACAAGTATATGAAGTAAAACCAAAAGAGATAGAAACTATTTTTTTAGATTTGTATGGTAAATATGATGATAAAATATTACTAGGTAAAGAACAGTCTGAAATGAAAAGAAGAAATACTATAAATGAAATAGTAAAAAAATGGTATTATATGACTGCAGAAGAAAGAAAACAAGTTTTAGCAGATAATAAAATAACAACTTATGAAGAAAATATGATAGCTGAACTATCTAGTAATATAGTGAAATATAAGAAAATGTTAGTAAATAGAGATAAAGATAATTTAAAATCTTTAACAGAAAATTAAATATTCTTAATAAAAACACCTTATCTTATATAAAGGATAAGATGTTTTTTTATATTAATATTTTTTATTTTATTAAATTTAAATCTCCATTTATAACTATTGGAGAAAAACCAGATATTTCATCATATAACATTCCTTCTGGAATATCATTATATAGATAAATTTTTTTACCTTTTCTAAAAGCTTCATATAATTCAATAAATGTTGCTCCTCCTATATAATTTTTCTTTCCATTTTTATCAAAGTTTAATGTTAATACTGCGTCCATTGTAGCAATTCTTTCTTCACTCATTTTAAACATTCTTGCTTTAAATTCTGCATGTTCTTTTTTACCTAAATTCCAACTTTTTTTCTCAGCATCTGGTTCATAATATGAATTTGGTAATTCTATTATATGTCCCATCTGTTCTAGTTTTTCCTTTATTGGTGCTATATCTGGATAAAAAGCTTTACTGCATATTATTAATATTTTCATAATTTTTCCCCCTAAATATATAAATACAAAAAGATTATATCAAGTTATTTTTGATATTGCAATAAAAATAAATTATAATATTGTTTTTATATATAATTTATGTTATAAATTAAAATGTAAAGTAATTAGTAGAAAGGAAAAAATATGGAAGAAAAGTATAATACTTTAGATTATTATAATAAAAATGCAAAATTATATTTTGATCAAACTATAACTGGAGACTTAAAAGAAAATTATAATAGATTTTTAAGTAAAATACCTAAAAATTCTTATATTTTAGATTTTGGATGTGGATCTGGAAGAGATAGTAAATTCTTTTTAGAAAAAGGTTATAAAGTTAAAGCAATAGATGGTTCTATTGAAATGTGTAATTTAGCAAGTAAATATATTAACCAAAATGTTGAATGTATGAGATTTGATGAATTAAATGAAGAAAATATTTATGATGGAATATGGGCATGTTCATCAATTTTACATGTTGAAAAAGAAAATTTACCAGATATATTAAGTAAAATGATAAAAGCTTTGAAACAAAACGGAATAATTTATACTGCTTTTAAAAAAGGTGAAGGTTATGAAATAAAAGAAGGAAAATATTATAATTTTTTAACTAAAGAAGAGTTAGAAAAAATATTAAATAATATAAATGCAAATGTTAAAATTATTGATTATTTTGAGACTTTTTCTAGTACAAAAAGACCAGAAAAAGCAATTTGGACAAATTATATTTTAAGAAAAATATAATAATTTTTAATATAAAAAGGGGCATGAGATATGATTAAAAATATTGTGTTTGATTTAGGCAAAGTTCTTATAGATTTTTCTCCATTGCAGTATTTAGAAAGATTTAAATTTGAACAGGATGTAAAACTAGAATTACTTAAGATTATATTTGAAAGTAAAGATTGGAATGAGTATGATAGAGGAGTTTATGAAAATATTGCTGAACTAGCACAAAAATTATCTGAACAATATCCTAGATATGAAAAGGAAATAAAGCTAGTTATGTCAAACGATTGGGTAAAAATACTTAAAGTAAAACAAGTTCATATGAGTGCAGGAAATGATAAAGGTGAAGTGTTTGGCGGACATTTAAATAGAGCAGTAGTAAGTGCAACATGTGAAATGATTATAAATATAATTGATGGTAAAGTTGATAGAAAATATGATGAGAATATAGGTTTAAATTTATTTGAATTTTAAATAAATTTATTTGTGCTTTTTATGTGAAAATTATTGACTATTTTTTGAGTTATGTATAAAATGACATCAAATAAAAAATAAAGGGGGAAACAGAAAATGTCAAGATTACAAAAAAGTATTATAATTATCGCAATTTCTTTGATGCTAATTTTAACATATTCAGTTCAAGCTATTACTCCTGCCGGTATTGGGTATGATGGAAGTAATGTAACATCTTCACAAGCTTCAGAAACAGGTGTATATACTTTAACATTAACGGGAAATGCTATTCAAGATTTAGTAGTATCTAATGGAGAAACTGTTGTTTTGGATTTAGCAGGATATAATTTTACAAATTGTACAAATGGATGTGCAACAATTACAGTTGAAGAAGGTGGAGCTTTAACAATTATTGGAACTGGAAAAATTACTAATACATCAACTAATGAGGTACCAGTTATTGCTAATAATGGAACATTAGTTATTGATGGAGGAACTGTAGAAGTAGATAGAAAGGGTGCTACTGGAGTATATAACTATTCTACTGGAAATTTAACAGTTTCTGCTGGAGAAATCAAAACTACAGCAAGTGATTGCTGGGGATTAACAAACTTTGGAACAACAGTTATTGAAGGTGGAACTTTAACTCAAGGAGCTAATTATTCAGTTATAATGAATTCAGCAAATATGAATATAATTTCAGGAACAATACAAGTAGCCGATGGAAATACATCAGCATATTCTAGTATAACAAATGAAAATTTAAATTCAGATGTACCAGTTGTTCTTGAAATATCAGGAGGAACTGTTGCAGGTGGAATACATAATGATACTGAAGGAGGAGATAAAGTTACAATTACAGGTGGAACATTTGGTACACCTGATGCGGTAAAAGAATTTTTGGATTCTTCAGTAGAATTTGATGAAAATGGAAATATTGTAGAAGCAGGAGCTGATTATACAAAAGTAAATGAAGCTTTAGCTAAAGTAGAAGCTTTAAATGAAAAAGATTATACAGCTGAGAGTTGGAAAGCTTTACAAGATGAAATAGCAAAAATAGTAACAGATTTAAAATATAGTGATCAAGCAATAGTTGATGGTTATGCAACTGCTATAGAAAATGCAATAAATGAATTAGATAAAGTTGTTGTAGATGACGGAAAAGAAGAAGTACCAACAGATGGAAATAATACAACAGAAACACCTACTGAAGATGTTCCTACAAACACTGAGGAACAACCTACTAATACAGTAGAAGATAATGTAACAGAGAATCCAACAACAGGTGATTCAATTGTTGTATTTGGTGTTATTTTTGCAGTAGCAGTAGCAGGCTTAACTGTAACATTAATTGTAAAGAAAAGAATGAAATAATTTTAAAATAAATTTTCTTGTAAAAATGAACTTACAGTTTTGTAAGTTCATTTTTTATTGTTTATATACTTCCGGCTATGCCGGTAGTAACGAAAGCTTTAGCTTTATAGCAAAGCAACTCCTTTC
>CALXVK010000057.1 GCA_944391975.1 uncultured Clostridia bacterium | reverse complement strand
AATAATTCCTTTTCCTTCTTTTCATTCCAGCCATCATTTTCATTATAACTTGCATCTCCCAAATAATAAGGAGGATCGAAATAACCAAAATCGTTGCTAGTCAATGAATCTAGTTTGAATTTTTTCATAATTAGACTCAAATTTTATATTTTCTTTATGTTTTTTTAGATATTCTTGTATATTTGGCTCGTATATTGGAGAAATCCCTAATTTAAGTTTTTCCAACTTAATTGAGTTTTTTTCTATTGCTATTATTTCATTCCCTACCTCTGCCAAACTTATAGCTGTAACTAATCCTACATATCCCATTCCGATTACTGCTACTTTCATTTTTTTCTCTCTTTCCATCAATAATTATTCTATAATTCTTCCGAATATATTTGAAAATTCAAGTATTTTATTTCTATATTTTTTTGGTATATCTGTGTTGTTAAGATTTTCATAATATTCTTTTAAGCAATAATACATATTATCATCTTCTTCAAATTCCTTTTCCCATGTAATATTTTGATACTTATTTATTACTACTTTTCCATTTTTTATCTTGTTTAAATCCTTATCATATAAAATAAATTGCCCTTTTATTACAACTCCTGCATCACAAACTATAGTTACTTCTTTGATAGTATTATTGGTAACTAAATCGCTTTCATGAATTACTATTTTATCATCATATTCTAAAAGAATCTTTCCATATCCATGTTTTTCAATACATATATTATCAATTATAAAATCCTTTTGTTCTTTAAATATTATATCTTTTTTATTATTTTCTCCTAATATATAATCAGCTAAATATATTTGATGTGGAATTTCAATTTCAAAATTTTGTGTATTCTTCTTTGACATTCCCCTTCTATTTATACTATCATTTATTCTATTTTTAGAAAAATTTGTATATATTAATTTTATGTTAAAATTATTTTCTTCTATTTTTTTCTTAATTTCACTGATAATATTAGAATACAAGTAATTTTGTACCATTAATATATGCAAATTCGGATATTGATTAAAAAAATCTTTAGAAGCCATAAAAGGTTTTTCTACTATGATATTGTTTATGCCTAAAGAAATGCATTGATTTATAATATTATAAAATTCTTCTTTAGGAGTACATATATCAACAATAATATTATTACTATTTAAGTTGTTTTGAGATAATGTATCTATTATACTTTTATATATCTTTTTAGTTTTTATATTTTTATTACTAGCATTCTCTTTAATATCAGTAAAAAAAATCTTACCTACATTACTTAACTTGTTATAAGACTTAAAGTGTAAAAAAGCTGCTTTACTTGTTCCTACAATTATTATATCTTTCATTTTTCCCTCTTTTACTTTAATTTTTGTATTATTTCATATTTATTGCCTCTTACATTATAAAGTTTTATATCTGATATTTGTGATAAAAAAGTTTTAGTAAATTTTTGTATATCATATAAATAAACATTATCCGTAAAAATTGGCGCAATGTTTGTCCAATTGCAATAATCTGAAATTTGTTTTATTTTGTAATAAAAATTATTTTGCTCATTTATTGAAGTAGTTCCGTTATCACATAAACCTACTATTCTTATTATTTTATCTATTCTTACTTTTTGTTTAATATCTGTATTATCTAAAAATTTTATATTATCATTTTCATGATAAAATCTTGAACCCAAAACTTGATTTAATTGCAAATCCTTTATTTCTAGCCATGTTTGGTCGCTAGAATTTATTTTGTAACCATATTTAAGGAATTCATTTGCCAATGTTGTTTTTCCTTGTCCAAAATTTCCTATAATTAATATTCCTTGTTTAGAATTACTTACAACTACAGAGTGCATATATATATTATTTTCATCATTTATTATGTAAGAAATCACATTATTAATAATAGTATAAATATCTGTTTTTATAATTTTTGAATTTAATACTTTTTCTTGTCCATTTATTTTAATTTGAACATCATTAGTATTAAACTTTAAATAATTGTCTGTTTTTATCTCATTTTCTTGTTCAAATTGTGAGAATCTTCCATATATTATATCGTCAAATTCACTTATTTGATTTTCTACTAATAAAAATAAATTTTTAATTTTATATATCATATTTTATTACCTCAAAAAAGTTATTTTTTCTTTGTAACACATTATTTACTATATTAGGTTTTTCGTTATATATATTAACAAATTTTTTCAGTTCTTTATTTCTATTTTTCTTTAATAAATCTATAAAACAACTATTTCTATTCTGCCAAGAATGTCCATTTAATTCATGTCCTCCAAATATATTTATATTCTTTCTATGTATTTCTAAGGGGTCTATTAAATATGTTCCTTCTCTTGGAGTTCCTAATAAAAAAATGGATGAGTTTTCAGTTACATTTTCTATTATTTCCTTTATTATATTACTTTTGCCTGTAGCTTCAATATATGTATTATAAGTTGAAAGTGTAGTAACGACACTTATTTTGGCATTATATATTTGGTTCAATTGCATTATTGCGTCATTTACATAATTTTCATTATTATTTATTAAAATATCTATTTCTTTATATCCTAAATCTAATAAATATATTAAAGATGCAAAACCTACATTACCCAATCCACAAATGATTATTCTTTCATTTATAAAATCTTTTTTATTATCCAGTGTAATTTTTGGTATTATTTCAAATCTTGATAATGTAATATTCTCTATATTATAAATGTCATCAAATTCAAAAGAATCTTTTAATGTTTTGACTTCTTTTTCATAATGTTTGGATAATACAAAATATCTTTTTCCTTTTTTTACTTCAGATATCCCCATATATCCTTTACTTCCATATTTTTCAGTTCCTCTTGATATTATTGTATATTCAATTTTTAATTTTTCTTCCATATATACCTCTATTTTTTTGCTAAATATAAATCATAATATAATTCTAATATTTTTGAGTCTTCTATCCATTTGTTTACAATATCTAATTGAAGTTTTTTGTTTAATATTTTTTCTTCTTGAATTGCCATATTAGCTGTTACTAAAGTTCCTGCTTTAAATATATCTATTGCTCTATTAGGTATTGACTCTGAATCAAACAAATTAACTGATCTTCCATTTCCTAATACAGTTATTTTTTTGCCGTTAATTTCATATTGAGTCCCATATTTAGGAATAAATTTATATTTAACTCCTTCTTTTTCAAATTCCTTAAAAATAGATAAGTCAGCAGTAGCTCCAGCTGTTACATAGCATTCATCTTCAAGCATCATTACAACTTCTTTACTAATACTTTGTTCTCCACTTGCTCCAATTATAATAAATGGTTTTTCATACTTCATCGCTTCTTCTAATGTTTTGTATGTTATAAACCCTTCTTCTGCTGCCTGTATTAATTTCATAATATCAGGATCAACAATAGATACTCTAACTCCATATTGCCTAAATCTTTTTGCTAAAGTTTCTCCTAAATCTCCATAGCCTAGTTGTATTAATGTTCTTCCAGCTAACTTTTCATCTCCTAATAATTCTATTGTTCTTGTAAAAATTGTATTAGAAATTTCCTTATATGTAATAAATTTTTTTAAGTTTGTCTTTGCCACATTTAATACTGGATATGGCAATTCTTCTATATCTAATTTTTTGATTCTCCTTAAACCCATTTCTGTTAATTCTACTATTGCTTTAACATTGTCATATTTTCTATTTATAAGGATTTTAGATATAATCGCTCCATCATCTAATATTAAAACTTTTTTATCTTTTCTATCTGTTATAAACTTATCAATTATTTCTGTTCCTCTTTCTAATAATTTTTTCTCCTCTAATGAATTATTATCTAGCAATTCAACTTGAAACCCTAATTTCTTAAAAGTAGCTGTTATTTCTTTTCTATGTTTTGTACTATCACCTTTATCCATGACTAAAATATCACTTGCTTTTACTCCCATTCTCATAAAAGAAGTAAGTAATCCTATGTTATCTTCTAAAAAATGATCTCTCCAAATTACTGCTACATCTTTTAAATCTTTATTTCTTTTTGAAGAATACTCTTTTAATATTGGCATTTTATGAATTATTGCTTCTAATTCATTATCTGTATAAGCTGTAGAAAGTTCTATTAGATGATTTTTTATATCTTCTCTACATTCAGATAAATCTAGTTCAATCTCATTATCAACAAAAAAAGGTTTTGAAAAACTCCTTAAATCAATATCAATTTCCTTATATTTTACTTTCTGATTTTCAATAATTAGTTCGTGTTTCATACTATCTAATTCAACATTATTCGTAATTCTTTTTTTTATATCTTTTATCAAATTTTCTAATACATCATAATATACCACTTTCATTTCATTCCTCCATATTATATATATTCATAAGACTCTTATATGATTTTACAAATATATCTTTTTTACTTTCATTTTTATTATATTTAGGTAGCATCGTTTCTAAAGATATTACTCCATCATATTTATCTTTATTTAAACTTTTCAATAATTTTGTTATTGGAATAGTTCCTTCTCCTAAATAAACATATTCTTGAGTTTTTTTGTTATAATCTCGTATATGTATATATTTAATATTTTTTTTATTTTTTTCATATTCATTTAAAACATCATACCCTCTTGAATACACATTTTCTATATCATATAGTATATATACATCTTTTTCATTATCTATTAGTTCATTACATGTACTTATATCCTCTGCATATGTGTCTTTCTCATTTTCAATCAATAAATTTAATTTATTTTTAGTTGTTATATTTGACATTTCGCTTATAACTTCTTTTATACTTTTTGAATTAAGTATCCTTCCAACATCTGAAAAAATTCTTAAATATTTTGCTTCAAATATATTAGCTATTTTTATATATTTATCTAATAATTTTATATTTTCATCATAATTAAAAGAGTTCTTTTTCTTTCCTATTGGAGTATCTATCGTAATTACTTTTATCTCATTTTTTTCAAATTCTTTTTTAATCTTTTTAATCTGTTCTTCTGAGTATTCCCATATATAAATATCGTTAATTTTTCTAATTTCAATATATTTCATATTAACTTCTTTTAATGCTTCAATTTGATCTTCTAATGTTGTTCCTATTTCATCTCCAATGGTAGTTATTATCATATTTCCTCCTACTTTATAATTCTCTTTCATTCTCTCTTTCTTTGAAAAGTTGTATTATATCTCCAGTTAATACTTTTCCTTGTATATCTTGTGATATTTCTTCATATTCATAAATGGGTTCTTTTTTCCCTAAACCAAATACATCTCCCCATCTCCACCATTTTTCCTTCCCAAATCTTTCTAGTCTGTCTTTTAATTCTTCAGGCTTTATCGTTTTTAATGCTGCTTTAGTATTTGGATCTAAATCAACATTTATTATTTGTTCTAATGGTTCTTCCCATATCCACTGTGTAGAGAATTCTTCGCAAAAGTCTGCAGGTAGATATTTTATCTTTCCTTTATTTGGTATGTTTTGTTTCGGTACTCTTTTAGTTAAATCAAAAAATGACTGGTCTATTGTAGCTGTCCATGGCCATCCTATTACTTTCCAACCATTATCATCTTTTCTAACTACTGCAACATCTCCTGACATAGGTCTGGCATTGTCATATATTATACTAGAGAAAAAAGATGTACTTTTTCCTTTATTTTTACCTCCAAAAAATATAAATCCTTTTCCATCTTTTGAAACTACAGAAGCATGTATTGGCATATATCCTTTAGATAAAGCCTCTTTTGTTAATATTTCTCGGCTTATTCCTACTATTTGGTTCGGTAGTTCTCCTTCGTGAAACATTACTTGAAAATTGTTTCCTTTTCTAATAACTATATGAGAACCGCCTCTTTCTTCTGGAGGAGAATATGCTAAATTATATTCTCCATTTTTCCATGAATAATAATGTGGACCTGCAAAACATCTTTGAAAGTTTGCATCCAGTGGTATTTTTAAGTCTGTTGGTAATATTCTAGTGTTTAATTTTATTGTATAATTCTCTTTTGCCTTTTTATTTTCTAATCCAGGATAATATTTTTTTACTAATTCTATTAATTCTGGAGTTCCTATAAATTTAATAGTTGCAATATCTAAAAATTTTATTATTACTTCTTCCATATTTATTCCTTTCAAATAGCTTTTTAACCAAAAGAGAAGAGAAGATCTATATTAATTCTTCTCTTTTGTAAACATTATCTTTCAATATCTTCTTTTTTTCTAATTCTTTCATCTTTAATAATATGAACAATTTCTTTTGGTATATTTTGCAATATCGGTATCATATAATTTGGTTTAAAAGTTATTTGACTTAATAACTCCTTATCAATCCATTTATATCTATATTTTTCTCCTTCAATTCCTGCAAATTCACCTTGCATTTTTAATAATTGAGAATTTTCTGGAAGTCTTAATAGATAATTAAATCCTAATTCATGATATGTCTTATCTTTCATATCAAAAAAACTTTCTGTTATTGAGACTAATCTATCAATCTCGCTTGTAACACCTAATTCTTCTTGTATTTCTCTTAATATTGCATTTTCTGTATCCTCTAACATTTCCACTCTTCCTCCTGGTAATAACCAGAAGTTAAAATTTGAAAGTCTATGTATTAGAACTTTTTTTCTGTCAGGACTTTCTAATATTCCTCCTACTCTAAAATTAAATTTCTTTTCCTTTTGTTCGTAAGAAATCATTTTATTTTCCCCCTTTCCTTATATAAAATTATCTTTCTTCTAATATCATTTGTCTGTGTGATACATTTTCTAAAAGACTTTCACTTATTTTATCTAAATTAGCATATAAACTTCTACATAAGTTAGTTCTAAACAAGGCGAATTTTAATAAATCTTTTTGGCTACAATCTTTATTATACTCCCTATATCCGAATGTGCTTCCTATTAGTTGCATTAAGTAAATATGTGGGGCAAATTTCAAATCATATTCATTTAATTCTACATATTTAGAGACTTCTTTAAAATATTGAATAAGATTATCTATATCTATTTTTCCACCTTCTGCATTTTTATCTACATAACTATACGATCTGACTATTTCCCATACTATTGGCATCTTCTTTGCAGTTTCAAAATCTATTACTGTAGCTGATTTACCTTCATTATAAATTAACTGTTGAATGCTATAATCTCCATGTGTATTCATTATGCTTAATCTTCTAATTATTCCAAAATCAAATTGGTCAATTAGAGCATTCGCTATTAATATTTTATCATTAAAATCTGCAATAAATTGTTCTTTATATTTATTATCTCCTTTAATGTTCTTTTTTTCTTCTTCTAATTTTTGAACTCCTATTTGTACACTCTTTTTAGAGAACCATTTATCTATAATGCCTTCTTCTTCTAATCCTTCATATTCTATTAATTCTCTTATTAATTTTCCTAAAATAGTTGCTGATTCCATCATTTGCTCATAATTTCCTGTATTGTTTTCAACAGTATATCCCTCTATGAATTGTTGTAAAATCACTACTTTTCCATTAAAAATAAAATAATATCTTCCATCATTTAACTGAATATACTGTGGTACTTGAAGTTTTCTGTTTTGTAAATATTTAATTAATCGAATTTCTTTTTCTACTAAAGATACAGGTTTATTTGAATTAAACTCTTTTAATATATACCTTTTACCATTTACATTAATTTCAAATAAATTTGAAGAACCTCTGTTCAACTTAGTTATTTCTACATTTCCTTCTATATTATATTGAGTTCTTAATAAAGTAATTATATCATTTTTTGTTAATACTGATTTCTCTATTGACATTTACAATATACTCCTTATTATAATTCTAAACATTTTTTATAATCTTCTTTATCAAAATCTATCGTTGGAATAATTTCTTCGTTATCAATCATTTTTTCAAATTCATCTATAGTAACCCATTTAGAATCATCTACTTCTCCATCTGTATAACTTAAATCCTTTATTTCTAAATCTTTTCTAAATAACCATATATCTTTAAAATCTTTTGCATTATCATCTCTTAAAGTTTTGTAAAAAACAGCATCTGACTCATTAAATATAATTCCTAGTTCTTCTCTTATTTCTCTTAACATTGATTGTAAACTGTTTTCACCTTTTATGCAAGAACCAGCCGTACTTTCCCACATATTTGGATATTTATTCTTAAATTTTGAGCGTTTATTTAATAATATTTCTCCTTTAGAGTTTATTATAATAGCCTCTACTACTAAATGATATTCCCCTTCTTTTAATCTTTCATCACTATGTCTATCAATTACTTTTCCTGTAAATTTTTTATTAATATCATATACATCCCATAATTCCATTTATATTTACCTCTTTTTTTCATTTTTAGTTTATTTTGACTATATGATTTAAAATAATTTACTTTTTCATTTTTATTATAAATTAATAGTATTATAGTTGTATGTTTTAATTCAAAGATTCTTTATAACTTTGAATTTTATATAATTTCTTTGTTATTTCATTTCTTTTAAATTCATATCTTAAACTACTATATTATTTTACCATATTTTGTAATTTTTGTAAAGTAAATGACTAGCTTTTTATTTAATATAATTTTTTTTAAATAATTCTTTCAAATAAATTACCTCACATACTTTTAAATGATTTTTTCGACATATAGAACTTTAATTATATTATATAATATTTTACATAATCTAAAAAGTAGATGCTATTTATAAAATATGCTTTTACATACCAAATAATTAAAAATTATTATATAAAAAATTAATATGCTCACTATTCATTTTATATAATTTAGACTTAATTTTCCTCTATATTTAAAATTTATTTATTCTAGCATAAAAAGAATCACTCATTGTATTTAATTCTTAATATTAGTATTAAATCATATATTATCTTTATTTATAATATTTTTACATTTTTTGTCATAACTATAAATATAGGCTTTTATTAAATGAAAGCCTATATTTATAAAAATAATTTTATGAATATATAAGTTCTTTAAATACAATCTCTTCCGCTTCATTTTTAAAATTATTCATCATGCCTACCCAATAAAGCATATCCGTATTTTTCATATCTTCTGTTAGATTACTTTTTTCCTTTAATTGATTTATTATTTGCTCCACTCTAGCTTGTGCTGTTTCTTGGATTTCTTTTAAATGTTTATTCAAAGTTCCATCAACTAGCATTATTGAATATTCTGCTTTTTTATGCTCCTTTAAATAATTTAATCTCATTCTACCATATTTATTTAATATTATTTTTTCTTGTTTTGTAATAGTCAAATTAGGAATATAGTAATCTCCTACTAAAGTATATTCTATTCCTGTTCTTTCATCTATTTTTGTTTTTGCTAATTTATTATTCATAACAATTTTTCCTCCTTAACTCAAATTATAATCATTCTTATTTTTCCCTTTTTTTGCCTGTATTTCTGCTAGTTCATCTTCAGTTAGTATCTTTCTGCTTGGATTTTTTACTATTTCTGCATCATTATCATCAAATATTCCGCTTCTTTCTAAATCTTCTGCAACTATTGTATAATTTCTTTTTTCTTCTGGAATGTCCTCAAATTTTTCATCCATTATTTTAATTTGAAATCTTTTAATTAATCTTCTCCAAAAGTCCTTAAATTTACTTAATTCAGTTTTTACTTTATCTAATGCCAACTCTAATTTATTAATTTTTTTATTTTTAAATTCAATTTCTTCTTTTAAATTAGCAATAATAGTATCTTTCTCGTTATTACTATAATATAATCTATCTCTATCATTTACTAAGTCTTTATAATTCTGTTCAATATTATCAATAATAACATTTAGATTATTTACACCTTTTATACTTTTAGTAGTGTCTTCTACTTCTTTAGCATAATTTTTAATTTTTTCAACATCTTCATTTGAAATTTGCTTATTATTCTTATTAAATGTTGATGGTTTTAAATTATCTAATATATTATTTATTTCTTCTGTCTTATAATTTAGCTTATCACTCTTGTTATTAGCTTCTTTAAGTTTTTTTGCATTCTTCTCTTGCTCTTTTTTTAATTCTCTATAACCATCCATTTCTTTAACATGAATATCTTTATTTCTACCCTTTTGCTTTTTCTTTAGAGTTGCATTTTGCACATAAACTTCATTAAACTTTTCAATACAATATGCTCTCATTTTATCTTGTAAAGTCTTTAAAGACTCTTTTGTAAATATC
>CALXVK010000056.1 GCA_944391975.1 uncultured Clostridia bacterium | reverse complement strand
AATTAGATGCACCAGGTAGACCAACATTATATAAAGTAACGCCAAACTTTATGAAAATGTTTGGAATATCAAGTTTAGATGATTTACCAGAACTTCCAAGATATAAATTAGATGAAAACGAACAAATTGTTATAGATGATGTTTTAGAAGAAAAACAAGAAAATACGGAGGCTCCAGATCCCGCAAGGGTGGATTAATTTTTAATAAATTGGCGTGTTTTTAAATTTATGGAGCTGGGAAGAGACTTCTTGGCAAGAAAGGATGAGTATGATGAGTAAAATGAATAATGATAATTTTGTAAAAGAAATAACAAATATAGAAGATGATTTTGCTAAATGGTATACAGATATTGTATTAAAAGCAGAACTTGCAGATTACACAGATACAAAAGGATGTATTGCTATAAAACCATATGGTTATGCGATTTGGGAAAATATTCAGAAATATGCAGATCAAAAATTTAAAGAAACAGGAGTAGAAAATGTATATTTTCCTGTGCTAATTTCTGAAAGCTTATTAAAAAAAGAAGAAGATCATGTTGAAGGATTTGCTCCAGAAGTAGCATGGGTTACAAATGCTGGAGGAGAAGATTTAGAAGAAAGATATTGTATTAGACCTACATCTGAAACAATGTTTAGTACATTATATTCTAAGTGGTTAAGTTCTTGGAGAGATTTGCCAATGGTATATAATCAATGGTGTAATGTTATGAGATGGGAAAAAGAGACAAGACCATTTTTGCGTTCAAGAGAGTTTTTATGGCAAGAAGGTCACACAATACATGAAACTGCAGAGGAAGCTAAAGAAAGAACTATACAAATGTTAAATATATATGCTGATGTTATAGAAAATTTATTAGCAATACCAGTTTTAAAAGGATTAAAAACTGAAAAAGAAAAATTTGCTGGTGCAGAAGCAACTTATACAGTTGAGAGTTTAATGCATGATGGAAGAGCGCTACAATCAGGAACATCTCATTATTTTGGTCAAAATTTTACAAAAGCTTTTGATGTGAAATTCCAAAATCGTGAGGGTAAAGAAGAATATCCATATCAAACTTCTTGGGGAATTAGTACAAGGCTTCTTGGTGGAATTATTATGGCACATGGAGATGATAGAGGATTAAAACTTCCACCAAAAGTTGCACCAATTCAAGTTGTTATAGTTCCTATTGCACAGCATAAAGAAGGAGTTTTAGATAAGGCAACTGAAATTTTTAAAGATCTAAAAAAAGATTTTAGAGTAAAATTAGATGATAGAGATAATTGCTCTACAGGTTTTAAATTTAATGATTGGGAAATGCGCGGAGTTCCAATAAGAATTGAAATCGGACCAAAAGATATTGAAGCGGGAAATTGCGTTTTAGTAAGACGTGATACATTTGAAAAAGAAACTGTTAAAATAACTAAAATTAATGAGAGAATTAAAGAATTATTAGAAGAAATTCATGATAATATGTTTGATAGTTGTATGGAAAATGTAAAGAAAAGAACAACAATAGCATATACTTTAGATGAAATACTAAATAATTTAAATATAAATCAAGGATATGTAAAAACAATGTGGTGTGGAGAGACAGCTTGCGAAGATAAAGTAAAAGATGTAACAGGAGCTCATTCAAGATGCATACCTTTTGAACAAGAAAATTTATCAAATGTATGTGCAATATGCGGAAAGCCTGCTAAAAAGATGATAGTATGGGGCAGACAATATTAGTATAAAAATATAAAAATAAGTATATACAAAATTTGTATATACTTATTTTTATGGAATTTATACTCTTAATTTTTTTATTTGTTTTATTTCATCATAAAGTTTTTTAATATGTGCTTCACGAGCTTCTAATGATTTAATAAATTCTTCATACATATTAGGTACAGCATCGACTTTTTCATTTTTTCTAAGACAAGCTTGTACACCACCTTTATAGTATTCTTTCTTTTTTTCACTCTTAGATTTTTCCATTTTTTTATAATATCCGAAGTGCTACTTTTACTCTTTTTATTTCACTTTTTAAATATTCAACATAATCAGTTCTTGCAGAAATTTCATACTCAATATCATCTAGTGCAACTTTAAATAAAGCTCTAACAATTTTTCTGTCGATTTTTCCTACATTAGTTTCATCTGCTAAAATCTTTAAACCATCTCTTAGATTTGTTACAGATTTTTTCTCTGATGGTTTTGCATCATTTATAAGCATATTTAAAGTTTCTACAATTCCAACGTGAGTTTTATATTGACGTTTAGATGAAATTGCTTCAAACTCATCTGCTACTCTAATTATTTGCGCCTCATATGGAATTTGATTGCCTTTTACTCCATTTGGATATCCAGAACCATCTAATGCTTCATGATGATAAAGTGTACCTGCTGCATAGGGCCTTAATTTAGGATCCTTCATGCACATAGTATATCCTATAGTAGTATGAGTTTTCATTACTTCAAATTCTTCATCAGTAAGTTTAGAAGGTTTTTGCAAAATTGATGGTGGAATAAACATTTTTCCTATATCATGGATATATGCACATGTTGTACAATAAATTGTAAATCCTTCATCTAATTTTAAATTTTCACATAGTCTACAAGTTATACTTGCTACATTTTCAGAATGTCTTCTTGTATATGCATCCAAACTATCTAGCATTGAAAGTTGATAACGAATTTTTTCTTCTAAGTTATAAGATTTTAAAGATGTTTTGCTAAAAAAATCAAATTCTTCAGTAACCATGTTTTTTTTCCTCTTTCTTATGTATATTTCTATATTAATTTTACTGATAAAATTAACATTTGTAAATATTTTTATGAAAAATATTCATAATTAAGAAAAAATATTGAAAAAAATTTTTTTTATAGATATAATATTTTATGTACAAATGAGTGATTTAAAAAATAGAGGAAGGAGTATCGCATAGTATATAATGCGTAAATAAAATATGGATATTTCTAATTTTACAGATAGTGCTAGAACAGTACTTACGAGCTCTAGTACTTTAGCAATTCAAAATCAAAATCCTGAAATAACATCTTATCATATTTTAACTATAATGTTAGAGAAAAAAGATAATTTGATATATCAATTATTTCAAAAAATGGATGTTGAGATTGATAAATTAAAAGGTTTAATAGCAGATGAACTAAATGCTTTACCTCAAATTACTGGTACTACTGGTATTAAATTTTCTAAAGACGTAGAAGCAGTTTTAGAAGAATCAGAAAAGATTGCTAAAAACATGAAAGATCAGTATATTTCTATAGAGCATCTATTATTGGGAATAATAGAATGCGGACCAGATGAATTAAAAAAATTGCTTAAATTATATACAATTACTAAACGTTCATTTATGTCTGCTTTAAAAGATGTAAATGTTCCAACTGGAGAAGAAGAAAAAGATGAATCTATAGATATTTTAGATAAATTTGGAAAAAATTTAACTGAAATGGCGAAAGCAAATAAATTAGATCCAGTTATAGGTAGAGATGATGAAATTAGAAATGTTATCAGAATATTAACTCGTAAGACAAAAAATAATCCAGTTTTAATTGGTGAACCTGGTGTTGGTAAAACTGCGATTGTTGAAGGATTAGCCCATAGAATAATAAGAGGTGATGTACCTACATCTCTTAAAGGAAAAACTATTTTTTCATTAGATTTAGGACTTTTGATTGCTGGTGCAAAATATAGAGGTGAATTTGAAGAGAGACTAAAAGCAATCATGGATGAGATTGATAAATCAAATGGTGAAGTTTTGTTATTTATTGATGAGATTCATAATTTGGTTGGAGCCGGAAAAACAGATGGAGCAATGGATGCAAGTAACCTGTTAAAGCCAAAATTAGCACGCCGGAGAATTGCACTGTATGGGTGCTACAACTTTAGATGAATATAGAGAATATATTGAAAAAGATCCAGCTTTAGCTAGACGTTTTCAAAAAGTTTTAGTACCAGAGCCTACTGTTGATGATGCCATAACTATACTTCGTGGAATTCAAGAAAAATTTGAGATTTTCCATGGAGTTAAAATTCAAGATCAGGCTTTAGTTTCAGCAGTAACACTTTCAAATAGATATATAACTGATAGATTTTTACCAGATAAAGCTATAGATTTAGTAGATGAGGCTTGTGCACTGATCAGAAGTGAAATGGAATCAATGCCAGTTGAGCTTGATGAAATTTCTAGAAAAATTATGCAATTAGAAGTTGAGGAAACTTCTCTTTCAAGAGATGATTCAGAAGTATCTCAAAAAAGATTAGCTAAAATTAGAGAAGAACTTTCTAAGAAAAGAGAAATTTTTAAATCTCAAAAAGCTAAATGGGATTTAGAAAAGAAAAATATAGATAGAGTACAGAAATTAAAAGCTAAAATAGATGAGACAAATGCTGAAATTGAAAAAGCTGAAAGAAATTACGATTTAAATAAAGTGGCAGAATTAAGATATTCAACATTACCAAACTTAAAAACAGTTTTAGCACAAGAGGAAGAAGCAATTGAAAAAGAGCAAGGAGGAAAAGCTTCTCTTTTAAGAAGTGAGGTTACAGAAGAGGAAATTCAGCAGATTGTTTCAAAATGGACTGGTATTCCAGTAACAAGAATGTCACAGGGAGAAAAAGAAAAATTATTACATTTAGAAGATACTTTACATGAAAGTGTTATAGGACAAGATGAAGCAGTAAAAAAAGTTTCAGAAGCAATACTTCGTTCAAAAGCTGGAATTGCAAATCCAAATCGTCCAATAGGTTCATTTTTATTTTTAGGACCTACTGGTGTTGGTAAAACAGAGCTTGCTAAAACATTGGCAAGGAATTTATTTGATGATGAAAAAAATATGATAAGATTTGACATGAGCGAATATATGGAAAAATTTTCTGTAACAAGATTAATTGGCGCACCTCCAGGATATGTTGGATATGAGGAAGGTGGACAATTAACAGAAGCAGTAAGGCATAGACCATATTCAGTTTTACTATTTGATGAGGTTGAAAAGGCTCATCCAGATGTTTTTAATATTTTCTTACAAATATTAGATGATGGTAGAGTTACAGATTCACAAGGAAGAACTGTAGATTTTAAAAATACTATAATTATTTTAACATCAAATTTAGGAGCACAACTTATTCTAGATAGTATTACCAAAACAGGAGAAATTACAGAAGAAGCTAAAGATCAAATAAGATTAGTTTTAAGAAATCAATTTAGACCAGAGTTTTTAAATAGATTAGATGAAACCATATTCTTCCAAGCTTTAGCTAAAGATCAAGTTTATAATATAGTAAGATTATTATTAAAAGGATTAATAGGAAGATTAGAAGAGCAAGAAATTACAATGACAGTATCTGATGATGTTGTAAATTGGGTTGTAGAAGAAGGATATGATATTAATTTTGGTGCAAGACCTTTGAAAAGAACTATACAAGATGAAATTGAAACTATGGTGAGTCGTGCAATTATTGCTGATGAAATAAAGAAAAAAGATGTTATTGAGATTATAGTAGATAATAATAATGAATTATCTATAAAAAAAGTAAGTAAAGCATCTAATTCTGTTAAATAAAATATATAGCGCAAAATGCTAGGAGGTTAAAATGGCTGAACCAAAAGAGGTTATTGAGGCAAGAGAAAATTGTAATGATAGAGATTATTTTTTAAAAGTTTTAAATACATATCCAATGTTATTGGAATGGGCAAATAAAGAAATTCAAGATGATAAAGATGTTGTTATGGAAGCAGTAAAGCAAGATAGCGGAGCTTTAGAATTTGCAAGTGATAGATTAAAAAATGATAAAGATATTTTATTAGAAGCAACTAGTAAAAGCGGATGGACTATTTGTTATGCTAGTGAAAAATTAAGAGATGATAAAGATGTACTTCTTTCAGCGACAAAAAATGATGGGCAGGCTCTATATTATGCCAGTGCTAGATTAAGAGATGATAAAGACGTTGTAATTCAAGCTATTACTAATAAACCAATAATTCTAAAATTTGCAAGTTTAAGACTTAGAGAAGATAAAGAAGTAATATCTACAGCTGTTTCAAAAAATCCAAAAGTTTTAGAATTTGCATCAGAAGAACTTCAAAATGATGAAGAAATTTTAAAATTATGTGAACAAAAATAAATATTTAATCATAAATGCTCTATTTTCTGAATATATACTTTATAAAGAACTAAAGTGTAAATTTAGAAAAGGAGTATTTTTTATGAGAAAATTTATAAGAAAAACAACTGACATATTAGAGCTTCCAAAAGAAGCTATTAGTAATACACCCAAAATTACTATGACAGGATTTACAGAAATTCTGATTGAGAATTTTAAAGGAATTTTAGAATATGAAGATTTTTTTGTGCGAATAGGAACATATATTGGAAATATAAATATAAATGGTTTTAATCTTAAATTAAATCAAATGAATGAAGAAGATATTTTAGTTACTGGAAGAATTGAAAGTGTTGGGTTTGAAAAATAAAAGGAGAGATTGTTATGCTATTTAAAATTATATTTTTGAAACTTTTTGGGTATATAAATATTGAAGTTGAAGGATTTTTTATTGAAAAGTTTATTAATATTTGTTTTGCCAAAGGAATTTTTTTGTGGAAAATCGAAAGAAAAAATTCTACTACTATTACTGCAAGAATTAGTATAAATGATTTTAAAATTTTACCTACAATTGCTAGGAAGACCAAATGCAAAGTTCATTTAAAGGAAAAAAGAGGATTTCCTTTTTTAATGAATAAATATAAAAAAAGAAAAGTTTTTGCAATTACCATTTTGGTGATTGTTTTTTTAATTTTTGGACTAACTAGATTTGTTTGGAATATAGAAATAATTTGTGATGGAGAAATAAATAATCAGGAAATTTTAAATTTATTAGCAGAAGATGGAATAAAAGAAGGAGTATTAATTTCTAAAATTGATACAGAAAAGGTTATAAATGAGATAAGACTAAAAAGAAGCGATATTTCTTGGATTGGAATTAAAATTTCTGGTACTAATGTTATTGTAAATATTGTTAAAGCAACAGATAAACCTGAAATTCTAGATGAAAATATAGCATGTAATATTATTTCAGATAAGGAAGCAATTATAACTAAAATTACTGCTACATCACGGAACTGCTAGAGTAGAAGTTGGAGATACTGTGAAACCAGGGGATTTATTGGTAGAAGGAATTATGGAAGGAAAGTATACAGGAAATAGATATGTGCATTCAGAAGCTGAAATTTTAGCCAAAGTTTGGTATACAAAAGAAGAAACAGCAAATTTAGTTCAAGAAAATTATATTGAAACAGGAAGTGAAAAAAATAAATATTCATTAAAAATAAATAATTTTAAAATAAATTTTAATAAAGGGGTTCCAAATTTTAAAAATTATGATACAATAGAGTCATGTAAAAAGTTAAAGTTATTTTCGAATTATTATATTCCAATCGAAATAGTAAAAACAACATATAAGGAAAAAAAATTGGAATACAAGGAATATACAATAGAAGAACTTTCTAATGAATTACAAATAAAATTAAAACAAGAATTGCTTGATGAGAATAGTATTTCAGAAGAAGATGTTATAGAAATTATTCCGACAGTTACACAAAATCAAACATCAATTACTGTTAAACTTACATGTAGTACAGAAGAAGAAATAGGAACTTTAGAGCAATTGGTCTATTAATTTGAAAAAAATTTTTCAAATTATCAAAGTTTTAGAAAGGTAGGTAGAAATGGAAGAAAGAAGTTTAAAAGTTCTTAGTCCAAATACAACATTTTTTGGCAAAATCTCAAATACATTAGGAAAATTATTAATTCCAACTAAACTTGGAATTAATGGAATATTAATTTCTATGAAAAGAAATAATGTTATTAAATACTATGAGGTTTACAAAAAAGCAGAAACTTCTAACGATGTTTCTAAAAAAGAACAAGCAGAAAATCGCTTTGAAGAAGCATATACTCTTTATTTAGAATCAATCGATAAATTTATAATGGATTCTGTTTATAAAAAAGTAAAGTCTGGAACTGCTTCAGTCTTTGAAAGAGAAGCTTTATCAGATTATTATAACATAGTTCATTTAAAAGAAAACGAATATTTAGAATATAAGTACAGAAAGCAAAAGTTTTTATTAGAATTAGATTTTGAAAATTTTAAAGATTCAGGAAAAGAAAAAAGCATTGAAAAATATAAAAAATTATATATCGAAAAAGTAGATAGTTTATATAAAGGAATAATAAAAAATTATTCAATTAAATTAGCAGATGGGTTAAAACTTCAAAAAAATAATTCTATGTTAGATGTATACAAAAATATATTTGATACTTTAGAAGAATATATAAAAAAGGTTTTACCTTTAAAATTAGAATATGAAAAAGATAATGAAAATTATGCTAACATAATAAATGGGTATGAAGAATATGAGAAATTTAGTGTTGGAAAATTAGATGAAAAAGAATTTTTAGAAAAAAATATGATATTACTAGGATTGAGCAGATATTTATTTACTCATAGTCTACCTTTAGTAGCAGCGGAGCAATGTTATAATAAATTATTAAGAGATATTAGAAATTTAATTGTAAATAGTAAAACTGAAGAAAAAAGAGAAGATGCATATAAAATGCTTATTAAATTAATTGAAGATTATAATGTGAAATTATTATCAACTAAGGTATATTGGGAAGATCCAAAAGAAAGAGAAAATTATAAAAAGTTCTGGAAAGAATATAGTAAAGAACAGGATTCAGATAAAAAAGAAATTCTATCTTTAAAAAGAGAACTTTCACAAATAGATAATTCAACTGAGAAAAATAAAAAATTAAGGGAATTTTATAAACATAAATTAGTAGAATTTGGAGTAATGAAAAGCTTAAAAGATAGTGCAATTACCGGAAATAAGAATAAATATAAAAAATTAAGAGTAGCTTAGTATATCGAAAAAATATTATATAAATTTAATACTCTAATCTTAAATAAAAGCCCTACTGATTAGGGCTTTTATTTAAGAAATATATAATTTAAGGAATTAAAATAAAATGAATTTAGTAGAAATAGAATATGTAGATGTTGAACAAAATAAAGAATATGATGAATTAATAAACAAAGTTGTTAAAAGATGTTTTGAAATAGAAAACATACTCTCTAAAAACTTATATATTAGTATAACTTTAACAACACCAGCCGAAATAAAAAAGATAAATGCTGAATATAGAAATATAGATAAAGAAACTGATGTACTTTCTTTTCCTATGTTTGAAAAAAATGAAATTTGTAATATTTCGGGAGAAAATCCAGATGTTTTAGGAGATATTGTAATTTCAATTAAAAGAGTGAAAGAACAAGCTGAAGAATATGGTCATAGTTTTGAAAGAGAATTAGCTTATATGATTGTTCATGGATTTTATCATCTTATGGGTTATGATCATGAAAAAGAAGATGACAAGCTTGATATGAGGGCTCATGAAGAAAAAGTATTAGAATCACTTTCTATTTTAAGATAATATAATAGATAAAGGAGTTTTTATGGAAAATTTTAAATCAGGATTTGTAAGTTTAATTGGAAGAACAAATGCAGGAAAATCAACACTTTTAAATAATATGGCAAATGAAAAAATTGCAATTACTACTCCTAAAACACAGACTACAAGAACAGCAATAAAAGCAATAATAAATGATGAAGATTCGCAGATAATAGTTATTGATACACCAGGTATTCACAAAGCTAAAACAAAACTAGGTAAAACTATGATAAATACTGCTGTTACTGAAGTCGGTGAAGTAGATGTAGTACTTTTCTTAATTGAAGCAACATCAAAAAATATTTCTGAAGAAAATTTGAAAATTTTAGAAACATTAAAAAAATCTAAAAAGCCATGTATTTTAGTAATAAATAAAATTGATTTAGTTCCAAAGCCAAAAATTTTAGAAGTTATAGAAACATATAGAAAAGAATACAATTTTGAAGCAATAATACCCGTTTCTGCTATTAATGGAGATGGAGTAGAAGAACTTAAAAGCGAAATTAAAAAACTTTTGCCGAATGGACCTAAATATTATGAAGATGATGAATATACTGATCAATCAATGAGAGATTTAGCGTCCGAAATTATAAGAGAAAAAGCACTTAAACTTTTAAATGATGAAGTCCCACATGGAATTTATGTTGAAATTGAAAAATTTTCATTTAGACAGACAACAAAAGGAAAAGATATATATGATATTGATGCAACAATATACTGCATAAAAGAATCACATAAAGGAATAATAATTGGAAAAGCTCGGAAAT
>CALXVK010000055.1 GCA_944391975.1 uncultured Clostridia bacterium | reverse complement strand
TTAGAAATTATATAATTATATAAAGCAATTTTATCATCATTACTCATTTCTTGTATATCTTGTTTTTCAATTTTCAAGTCATAAGTACGTACTTCTTTATTATTTATTTTTATGTAATTTGATTCTTTAATTTCTTTTTGTTTTGTAAATAATGATACTAAAATTTCATCTTTACTATCTTCTAATATATCACTTAAATCAATATATGGAATATCATTATCGCCAAATACTTTAACTATAACCTGATTATTTGTTAAAATTAAATCTTTTTTATTAAGTAAATCTTCAGAATTTAATAGCAAAAATTTATCTATATATGGTTCGTTTTTTAATTTTTGAATATCAGAAACATTAGAAATTAAATAATATTTCCAATCCTTTTTAATACCTTTGCTCATATATGAATTTAGCATTATTTCATATACTCTTTTTACTGTTTCTAAATATTTTATAACATTTTCTTTTTCGTAATTTATTTTAACATCAAAATCTTGCTCATCACTAGCAATAGCCACATCCATTCTACTGTCAGCAACAAGCATTTGATTTATATTTTCAAAAGCTTCTTCTCTGTAATATTTAATTATCTCTATTTCTTCATTTGTTAACTTTAATTTCATATATTTCACCTCTGCTATATTTAATAATAATATTAAATAAATTCTGTGATTTTACCTTTTGTAAATTTCAAAATCTAGTATTTAAAACTATTTTTTCATAGCAATTGTATCATTTATATAAAAATTAAGCAACAATTTTATAACAAATTTATTAAATATTTTTTACGAATTAATTTTCAAATTCTTCTATAGCACCGTTTATACTTTCGCTTTTATATCCTTTTTTATATAGATAATCTTTAATATCCTTAATCTCCATATTTTTACTTTTTTTCTCTAAAATTTTTTTTGCAGAATTAATTTCAAAATCCAAAAGTTCTTCATAATGACTAGACATATAATTTTCTAATAAATTTTTATCAATTCCTTTTTGAATTAATTTATAGCTAACCTCTTTTATAGAAATATTTTTTAAAGCTTTAAATTCGGCTATGCTTCTCTCAATATATTCTTCATCATTTATATAATTATATTCTTTTAAAAATTCTATTATATCCTCTAAATCATTTTCATTTGCTTCTGAAAATTTTTCTCTTACTTCTGATTCTGTTCTTTTTTTATATAAAACATATTTTAAAACTTTAGTTTTAAACTTATCAAATTCTTTTGCTTTTTCTAATTTTTCTTTACTAGTATAGTCCATTTTTTTAATTTCCTTTAAATAAATTTTTAAAAATTATAGCTATGCATAATCTTCAACGCATAGCTATAATTTATTTTTATTCTTCTATTTCATCTGTTTCGTCATTATACTCTTCTGTTTCACTATCTTCTGGAGTATCTTTTCCATCTTCTGCTAAAGCATTTTCAAATGCTTTATTGAAATTATCTCTGATTTTCTTTTCAACTTCAGACATAATATCAGGATTTTCACTTAAATAAGTTTTTACATTTTCTCTACCTTGTCCTATTTTTTCACCATTATAGCTAAACCATGAACCACTTTTATTTATAATATCTAAATTAACTGCTAAATCCAAAATATTACCTTCTTTTGAAATTCCTTTTCCATATACTATATCAAATTCAGCTTCTCTAAATGGAGGTGCAACTTTATTTTTTACTACTTTTACTCTTGTTCTACTTCCAACTACTTCTCCATTTACTTTTATATTTTCAATTTTTCTAATATCCATTCTAACTGATGCATAGAATTTTAAAGCTCTACCACCAGGAGTTGTTTCTGGGTTTCCAAACATAATACCAACTTTTTCTCTTAATTGATTTATAAAAACTACTATAGTTTTTGTTTTATTTACAGCACCAGCTAATTTTCTTAATCCTTGAGACATAAGTCTTGCTTGTAAACCAATATGACTATCTCCCATATCTCCATCAATTTCAGCTTTTGGAACCAAAGCTGCAACAGAGTCTACAACTATTATATCTATTGCTCCGCTTCTAATTAAAGCTTCAGCAATTTCCAAAGCTTGCTCACCTGTATCAGGTTGAGCTACAATTAAATTATCTATATCTACACCTAAATTTTTAGCATATATTGGATCTAAAGCATGCTCTGCATCAATAAAAGCTGCTTCACCACCATTTTTTTGTGCTTCAGCTATAGCATGTAAAGCTAAAGTTGTTTTTCCTGATGATTCAGGTCCATATATTTCTACTATTCTTCCTCTAGGAATTCCACCAATTCCTAAAGCTATATCAAGACTTAAAGAGCCAGTTGAAATTGATTCAACATCCATTTGTTTACACTCTCCAAGTTTCATTACTGATCCTTTACCAAATTGTTTTTCTATTTGACTCATAGCTACTTCTAAAGCCTTTTTCTTTTCTGTATTATCTCCCATAATTTTTCTCCTTCTAAAAATTTGTTCTCTAAACTTACGTTCGTTAATATTATATCTTAAAAAAATTATTTGTCAAGACTTTTTATAAAAAATTTGTTTGTTTTTTGTTCTCAACTCTTAAAAACATTAAAGTATCTATGTTTTTGAATATTACAAAATTATTGTCTATACCATTTATCTATATTATAAAAAATACTATATGCATTTGGACTTATAGTACCACAAAGCGTTTGATTATAAATAACTGAATCTGTTTCTCTATATAAATAAATATATGGCATATCAGTCATAATTTGATCATAAACTTCTAGATATCTTTCTCTTAACTCATTATAATCATTTATATTATTAACATTTCCTAAAACTTCATTTACAGAATCATTATTATAATTTGCTAAATTATCTCCATAATATAATGTTGAAATTTTAGGACTATATCCAATTGTTATCCCTGCTAGAATTGCATCATAATTTTTATTATTTAAATAATTATTATAAGATGAACTACTAACTTCATTTACATAGACTTGAATACCGCTATTAGCAAGTTGCTCAGCAATTAATCTTGCAGCAGTTGTTCTTATAGAATTATTAGATTCAACAACTATTGTAAAACTTAAAGTTCTGCCATCTTTTACCCATGTATTATTAGTATAAGTCCATCCTGCTCCTGTAAGTAAATTTAGTGCCTCTTCTGAGTTATAAGAAACATCTAATCTTGAATCATACATCCAATTATTAGAACTAAACAAAAAATTTGTAGTTGTATATCCAGATCCTAAATTTGCTACAATATTATTTTTATCTAAAAGCAAACTAATAGCTTTTCTAACTGCTGGTTCAGATACATTTGGACTTTGAGTATTAAAAGCTAGAAAATCAACATTCCTATCATCATAATTAACTGTATTATATCCTAAAGACCCAACATATTCTGACACATTATTTATATTTATATCCATAATATCAATATATCCAGATTTAAAGGCTGTATATACTTCCCCAATATTATTGTATAATGAAATATTAATTTCTGTAATCAAAGAATCTTTTTCTTCATTCCAATAATTTTCATTTTTTTCTAATCTGATTGAATTATCAGTTTTTTCAGCAACTTTATATAATCCTGTTCCAATTATAGTGTTGTTTTTAGCTGTATTTACAAAATCTTCATTTGCAAAATAATTATTACTTAAAATAGGAAATGTTAAATTATATTCAAAAAATTCAACTTCTTGAGATAAACTAATTTTTATAGTGTAGTTATCAACAATTTCTAAACCTGTAACATATTGCAAATTCTCACCATAAACCGATCCACCGAAACTGTTTTTTATTGTATCAATTGTAAATTTAACATCTTGTGCTGTAAATTCTGTTCCATCATGCCAAGTTACATTTTCTCTTAATTTTATGATATATGTTAAATTATCTTGTTTTGCAATTTCTGTTGCTAATCCATACTCTAAACTATAATTAGAATTAATACTTATTAATGAATCAAAAATTAATCTAGAAATTTCCTTAATATTTTTATTGTTGCTTACAATTGGATTTAAAGAATCAAATCCTGCGATACCAAGCCTTAAATCTGTAAGTAATGTACTTACTGTTGAAGTTTGATCTTGAACTACATTTGTTTCATCTTCATTATTATAAAAAACAATATATGTAATTATTAATAAAACAATAAAAGCTAAAATAAAGATATATTTAAAAACTCCCTGTTTCAAATCCTTTTCTCCTAATATAATTATATTAAAATATCAATCTACGAAAAAATTATCACATGTTTTAAACTAAAAGTCAAGATAAAATTTCTCAATTTTTTCTATAAAAATTAGATCTATACTTTATTAATATAATAATTAAAATAATATTTAAATTATAAAAAATAGAGCATTTTTCATCATGCTCTATTTTTAGTTTATTATTTTACAACTATATTATAAATTTTTCCTTTAACATAAATTTCTTTAACTAAAGATTTCTCTTCTAAAACTTTTTGAATTGATTCTAATTTATATACTTCATCTTTTACAGTTTTTTCATCAGCATCTTTATTGATAACAACTACTCCTTTTAATTTTCCATTTACTTGAACTGGAAGTTCTATCTCTTCATCTATAGTTTTGGTTTCATCATATTTTGGCCATGGCTCATAAGCAATAGAATCTGTATTATTAAATACTTCACTCCATATTTCTTCAGTAATATGTGGTACAATAGGATTTAATAATTTAACAAAATTTTTAGCATATTCTATATTCCATGAATCTTCTTTATATACACAATTAACAAAAATCATCATTTGTGATATTGCTGTATTAAAGTTTAGTGTTTCATAATCTTCTGTAACTTTTTTTACAGTTTGATTATAAACTTTATCTAAATTTGGATTATCTTTAAATTCTCTTTTATCCTCGTGATACAATCTCCATACACGATTTAAAAATTTAAATATTCCTCTAACTGCTTCATCATTCCATGGCTTGTCTGCTTCAAGAGGTCCCATAAACATTTCATACATTCTAAGAGTATCTGCACCATATTGTTTTTCAACATCATCAGGGTTTACTACATATTTAGGGAAACGTTTACCCATTTTTACACCGTTAGAACCCAATATCATTCCTTGATGTACTAATTTTTTAAATGGTTCTTTTACACTTACTATTCCTTTATCATATAAATAATTATTCCACATTCTAGAATACAACAAATGTCCTACTGCATGCTCTGGTCCTCCTACATATAAATCAACTGGCATCCAATGCTTAATTAATTCAGGATCTGCCAAAGCATTATCATTTTTAGGATCTATATATCTTAAGAAGTACCAGCTTGAACCAGCTGAGCCTGGCATTGTAGATGTTTCTCTTACTCCTTTTACACCACTTATTTCAACATTTTTCCACTCTATAGCATTTTCTAATGGCGCTTTTCCGTTTCTGCCTTTATAATCATCCATTTTAGGTAAAACTAGTGGTAAATCTTTATCTTCTAATGCAACATCTCTACCATCTTCTAAATGGACAATTGGTATTGGCTCTCCCCAAAATCTTTGACGTGCAAAAATCCACTCTCTTATATGATAATAATTTTTCTTTTTAGCACAACCAATTTTAACAAGTTTATTTGTAATAGCATCTTTTGCTTCTTCTACAGTAAGTCCTGTAAATTCTTCACTATTAATTAATTTACATCCTTTATTTAAATAATTATGTTTTTCAAAAGCAGATTCTGTTGTATCTCCTCCATCTATTACTTGAAGCATTGGTATATTATATTTTTTAGCAAATTCAAAATCTCTTTGATCATGGCTTGGTACTGCCATAACAGCACCTGTTCCATAAGATGCTAATACAAAATCACCTATAAATACTGGAACTTCTTTGCCATTTACTGGATTTATAGCATAAATTCCTTCTAGCTTAACACCATTTTTAGTTTTATTTAATTCTGTTCTATCAAGCTCTGTTTTTTTAGCTGTTTCCTCTCTATATTTATTTACTTTTTCCCAATTTTTAATTCTATCTTTTAACTCATCAACTAACTTATTTTCTGGTGCTAATACCATAAAAGTAATACCATATATAGTTTCAATACATGTAGTAAATATTGAAAAACTTCCACCATCTTTAATTTTGAATTCAACTTCTACACCTTCAGATTTTCCAATCCAATTTCTTTGTATCTCTTTAGTTGATTCTGGCCAATCAATCTCATTTAATCCATTCAAAAGCCTTTCAGCATATTTTGGCATATCAATTATCCATTGATTCATATATTTACGAACAACAGGATATCCACCTCTTTCGCTCTTACCATCTATTACTTCATCATTTGCCAAAACAGTTCCTAATTCTTCACACCAGTTAACTGGCATATTAATTTGCTTGGCTAGTCCATCTTCATATAATCTTATAAATATCCATTGTGTCCATTTATAAAAACTAGGATCACTTGTTGAAACAACTCTATCCCAATCATAAGAAAAACCTAATCTTTTTAATTGTCCTTCAAAAGTCTTTATATTTTTTTCTGTAAATTCTGCTGGATGATTACCTGTTTGTATTGCATATTGCTCTGCTGGCAATCCAAATGAATCATATCCTATTGGATGAAGTACATTATATCCTTGCATTCTTTTCATACGAGATATAATATCTGTTGCTGTATATCCTTCTGGATGTCCAGCATGAAGTCCCACTCCTGAAGGATATGGAAACATATCAAGAGCATAAAATTTGGGTTTTGAGAAATCCCAAGCATCTACTTTAAATGTTTTATTTTTTTCCCAATATTCTTGCCATTTTTTTTCTATTCTTCTAAAATCATACATCTTTTAACAACTTCCTTTCTCTTTTTTCTTTAAAATACCAAATATATGCTATTAGGATTGCACCTAAAACTATATATATCCTTATACTTGCCATTAATGTCCATGCTCCCATAACTCCAAGAGGAATTATAAATTGCCATATAATAATTGTTATAATATTTATAAATGTTCCAAGTTTTCTTCCAAAAGTTACAACTATCGAATACAAAAAAGATGATAATGATGATATTACAATCAATGTAACTAATATTGCTTTTATAAAATTTGTAATAGGACCAAATTTAGCAAATGCCATTAAAAAAACAAAAATAAGATATACTCCAAAAGCCAATCCTCCAATTATAAATGATTTTTCTACATTTACTTTTTTAACACCGTCTGAATTTTCTTTATTATATTTTAGTAAATCAAAATAATATGGATACAAAAAAGCTCCTGGTATTAATAAAATACAGTTTTTTATCCCTACTCCAATATTTTCTGCTCCTAATGAAACATTTACATAATCTCCATTTGAACTTATAAGAACAATACCTGTTAATGCAAAAAGTACTACGTAAACAGCTACCCAACTAATATGATCACTTAGTACATTTGACAATATTCCATATTTATATAATAATCCTATGAAAAAAATCGCAAATGCAAGGGCAATAACTATTCCTCCTATATCACCTAATGCTGTTGTTGCAAAAACAGATTGTATACCATTTAAACTTATCCAACATTGAAAAGGACACATAATTCCCATAATTATTTGCATTGGTTTTGAATAAAATACATCTGTGAGCTTTGGAATTCTTGTAGCAAACAATCCAAATACAATACAAGCTAATGTATTACCAATTGCCCATAATATAAATGGAATTATTCCATCATCTTGAGTTGTTGAAATTCCATTTAATAAACTTCCAGCATTTGCCCATGTTGCAGCAATACTCATTGCATAATAGATAGTTGCATTCTGTTTTATATTAGATATTAATTTTTTTATCATAACTATTTACATCCCCATCTTTCAAAAAATAAATTAAAACCTTTGAAACCATTTGATAACATTATCTTTTTGGCATCACTTTCTATAAAATTACTTATAATATTATTTTTTAATTTTGAATTACCTATATATGGAAAATCTATAAGATTATTTTCTATTATTGCTGGAAAAGATATTTTATCTGAAGCAGATATTTGGAAAAGTCTTAATAAATAATCTTTATCTTCAATTTCTGTTATATTTTCATTTTTTCCATTAAAATTAACATTAATAATTGTTAATTTATTTAAATCCATTTTAAACTTATCATATTTTGTTTGATAAAAACTCATATCAACAAATATTTTCTGACCTATTGGTTCTATTAATCTTTTATCTGAAAGAATAACAGCTTGAGGTAATTTTTCTCTTATTAATTCCTTTGATAAAGGAGATACATTATCAAAAATATTTCCTTTAAATATATTCATTTCATCATCTATTATAGTTTGCTCTGTAGAAATCAGTTTCCAACCTCTTTGCAAAGCGATATTAATTAAAATACTTTTTCCACTTCCACTTTCTCCAAGTCCAATTATAATATCACTTTTTTCATTTTTTAATGCACATCCATGAAATACAATACTATTATATTTTGTTTCTAAAATATATAATATGTACTTTTGAATAATTCCTTTATTACCAAACAATGAAAACTGATGATTATAATTTTTTTGAACTAATCTTGAAATATTTGAATTAATAATAAAACTTCCATTTTCAATTTTAACACTGGTAATATCTGAATCACTTATTATTATTCTTTCACTGATTATATCATCATTGCATTTTATTATATTATAATTAATGTATAAATTATATGGCTGGGGTTCATCAAACAAATCATATATTTTATATTTATCGGAATTTAAAATTATTTCAAAAACAATTCCTCTTATTTTATATTTTTGTACATCCATATATATTATTCTCCTTTTTACGACCTTCTAGAAACAAAAGCTATTGTATCAGACTTTTCTTTTGTAATTATATCTCTTCCTTGTTCCTTTTTAATCCCAAAACCTAATACTTCTCCGCCAGTCAAATATGACTCTACTTGATGTACACCTATATCTGTATTTTGTAAATGAATTTTTGCAACTCTCCCGCTTTTTACAATCTCATCTAGATCTTCTAAATCATTACAATATACTATGCTTTCTTTTTCTTTTAAAATCATATCTTCAGTAATTTGTTTATCGTTTTCTTGAAAATCTTTTTTTATTTTATCTATAATATTATTAATATTAACCTCATTATTTGTAGAAATTATTAATTCTTGTATATTATTATGATAAGAGTATATTTCTATTTTATCATTTTTATTTTTTAAAATAATTGTTACTGGGATACCTTTCTTTGAATTATTCATTATTTTAGAGTTAATTTTCTTTCTCATTATTTTTTCTATATTATAAGATATACTATTTTCTTTCAAGCATTTTATAATATTATTTATAATATTATTATTTTTATCTTCTAAAGAATTCAAAATACTTACTTGTATAGGGGCAATAAAACTATGTAGTCTTAATCCATTTTCATTACAAGAATTTAAAAGGTATGAAAATAATATATTTTCACTTAATCCAAAGTGGATAGAATATGTTAATTTGTTTCTATTTTCTGCTTGTTCTTTGTATTTCACATTTAATGCTTTTGTAAATATATCATTATGAAAATAAGTCATACCTGTTATAACTGTTTCATCTATTGGTGTAATAGAATCAATACATATTGTTCTTTTAGATATTTTTTTATTTGTACTTACAGGTCTTAAAACTTCAACACTTGGAATATGTAACATTTCTTTTATAATCTTTCTATTCCAATTTATTGCAAAATCTAATTCTTGTTCTGCCTCTACCTCAGATTTAAATACAGCATAACATTCTAAAAATGATTTTCTTTCACCTAGATTAAATGGAAATTTGGTATTTTTATTAGTTCTATACACAGAGCCAAAATTATATATTCTTATAGGTAAATTAACATTATAATGTTTTAATAATTCTCTTGTATAAATATAAGCATTAACCTCATGACCTGCTGCAATCATCAAATTTTTATTTTCTATTTTCATATATCCACTAGATATTTTTGAAATCTTATCAATTTCTATTAATGAATTTGGATCTATAAAATCTGATAATACAACTTTTTGATATCCTTCACTATTTAATAAATTCATAGCTTTAGTATATAGCAAATTACGTATTAATTCTCCATAAGGCATATAATTTAGAGATTCTTTAGCTGGAATTCCCATAAATGCTACGCCTGCATCACTAATTAATCTTTTAAAAGTTTGAGGTTCAATCTTATTTATATTCATTTTAATATTTCCAATCTAAAAATTTTAAAAAAGCAATCTTTAATTTTGGGTAAATTATGGTAATTATTATATACCCTACATAAGCTTATTGCAATACTTTTAAACTCAAAAATCTAATATAATATAAAAAATACACCTCCAAACGTTAAATTTTTGTCTAACATTTGGGGTGTATTTCAAAATTAGAGATACTTTTTTAGTTTGCATCTAATATATCCTCAAAACCCAAATTATCAAAATAATAATATGTTTCTGGTATTTCTCCTAAAATAACAGTTTCTGTGAGTAAAATATTGCTTTCTACTGTCTTAGATATAGATTTAAATGGAGTCAAAATAGAAGCTTTACATTTTATTTTTAGATAAATTCTATGAAGAGTTTGAT
>CALXVK010000054.1 GCA_944391975.1 uncultured Clostridia bacterium | reverse complement strand
TTTAAAGGAATAAGATGTAGTATAGCAGTTAATGAAGATATGGCTAGAAATTCAAAGGCAGATGATAATATAAATGAATTAGCTATTCCAGCAGAATATTTAACTGTTTCACAAGTTATAGCTATAATAAGAGTTTGGATAGCTACTGAATTTAAAAAAGGTAGATATGAAGAAAGATTACAAATGATTGAAAAAATTGAGAATAGAGAAATGAAGTAAGAGAGGTAAAAAGAAGATGTGGGGAGACATTGCTATTGCATTTACAATTGCGTTCCTTACCGCTTTAATGATAACACCATTAACAATAAAATTAGCAAATAAAGTTGGAGCAGTTGATACTCCACAAGATGAGAGACGTATAAATAAAGTTACGATGCCTAGGCTTGGAGGACTAGCTGTTATTGCAGGATTTATTGTTTCTGTTGCATATTTACTAATAACTATGTCTATTGAATCTAAAATAGATTTGTTTGATGCAGACCAATATGGCAGAAAATTAGTCGGTTTTGCTGTAGGTGGATTAATCATTATAGCTGTTTGTTTATATGATGATATTAAAGGTGCTTCAGCTATTATAAAACTTATAGCTCAGATTATTGCAGCATGTGTTGTTATAAAATTAGGTGGAATAAAAATTGAAAATATTTCTATACCTTGGTTTAATTTTATAGAAAATCAAATTTTTTATAAAATTCTTACAGTTGGTTGGATAGTCGGAATAACTAATGCTATAAATCTAATTGATGGATTAGATGGATTGTCAACAGGAATAACTCTTATAGCATGTATTTCTCTTTTAGTAATATTTTCTTTAAATGGTTCACCAGTTATTGCAATATTGCTTATAACTGCATTAGCGGGTTCATTAGTAGGATTTTTACCATATAATTTTAATCCTGCAAAAACATTTATTGGTGATACAGGTTCAAATTTTTTAGGATACTGTATTTCAGTTATATCAATTCTTGGAATTGCTAAAACATATACAGCAATTGTAATAATAGCTCCGATTATTGTTTTGTTATTACCAATATTTGACACTTTATCTGCAATAGTTAGAAGATTGATTTCAGGAAAATCCATAAAAGCAGTATTTAAACCAGATGCAAATCATTTGCATCACAAACTTTTAAAATCTGGATTTACTCAAAAACAAGTAGTACTATTATTATATGGTTTAACAGCAATTTTAGGAGTATTTACTGTAATATTTATGGAAAGTGGAGCATGGAAGGCTTTGTCTTTTGCAATTTTGGTTATTATAATAATAGCAGTTGGATATAAGGAATTTTTTAAACAGAGACTTTTGGGGCCGACAAGTGAAGAAGATTTTGAAGTATCAGAAGATACAGAAGAAAAAATTCCTGAAAAACATAGAACAGAAAAAAAGATATAATTTTATATAATAATATTAAAAAGCAATAGTTTTTGTATAAAAAATTATTGCTTTTTTAAACTTTATAAAATATAATTACAATGGATTAGTTTAAATAAAGGGGTATACAAAAATGAAATTAATAGTTGGACTTCGGTAATCCTGAAAGTGATTATTCAAAAACCAGACATAACATGGGATTTAATGTTATAAATTTATTAGCTGAAGAGTATGATATAGATCTTTCTAGAACAAAATTTGAAGCATTATATGGAAGTGGAATAATTGAGGGAGAAAAAGTAATATTAATTAAACCTCAAACATATATGAATGCAAGTGGTAGGTCTGTAATAGAATTTGTAAAATATTATAAACTACAATTAGATGATCTAATTGTAATTTATGATGATATGGATATTGATATTTCTAAAATTAGAATTAGAAAATCAGGTTCTCCAGGAGGACATAATGGAATGAAATCAATAGTAAATATTTTAGCAGATGATAGATTTCCTAGAATAAGGGTTGGAATTGGAAAACCAGAATTGGAAGAGGATTACATAAATTATGTAATAGGTGCAATTCCAGAGGAAGAAGAACAAGAATTGAAAAAAGGAGTAGAAAAAGCAAAAGAAGCTGTTAAGGAATTATTAAAGAATGGTATAGATTCAGCAATGAATAAATACAATTAGGAAGGAACTTTAAAATAAAAAAATGAAAGAAATATATATAGCAAGAGAAAATAATGCAACTCAAATATATTTAATAGAAGATTGGATGATTGTAGAAAAACATAACGAAAATATTGATAATCCTATGATAGAAGGAAATATTTATATTGGAAAAGTGCAAAATGTTTTACCAGGAATGCAAGCAGCTTTTGTAAGAATTGGAAATACTAAAAATGCATTTATTCATTTAAAAGATATATTGCCAAAAGAAAATGTTGCGAATCGTAAAGAAAAAAAATCTTCGAAAAAAGATATAAGAAAATTAATTAGACCACGGTGATAAAATTTTAGTTCAGGTTACAAGAGATGAAAACTATAAAAAAGGAGCAAGAGTAACAAGTCATATTAGTTTTACTGGAAGATTTTTTATATATATGCCAAATACTCCATTTATTGCTGTTTCTCAGAAAATAGAGGATGATGACAAAAGAGAAAATTTAAAGAATTTTTTTAAAGAAAATTTGCCAGATGAAATTGGTGGAGTAATAAGAACAAGTGCAGCAAATGCTGATAAAGTGGATATAATAAAAGAACTTGAAAATTTAAATAAAAAGTGGGATGAAATTAAAAATATTGAAGTGAAAACTATTCCACAAGAAATTTATAATGCTGGAGGAATAATCAAAAAATATATAACAGATAACATTGATAAAAAATTAGAAAAAATTGTAGTAAATAGTGAAGAGCTTAAGAGTGAAGTTCTAAAGTATTTGAAAGAAGAAAATAGTAATATATTAGTAAGAATTGATAAGGATTATTTAAGTAAATTTGATTATGAAAATCAAATTAGAAAATCTGAAAATAGAAAAGTATGGTTAGATTGTGGAGGTTTTATTACTATTGATAAAACTGAGGCGTTAACAGCTATAGATGTTAATACTGGTAAGTTTACAGGAAAAGATAATTTTGAAAAAACAGTTTTTGAAGTAAATAGACAAGCTACTATTGAAATAGCTAAACAGTTAAGGTTAAGAGATATTGGGGGTATTATAATAATCGATTATATTGATATGCATGTTGATAAAAATAAAGAAGAAATTTTAAAAATAATAGAAGAAGAAGTAAAAAAAGATAGCTCAAAGGTACAAATTGAAGGATTTACGAAATTGAATTTATTAGAACTTACAAGAAAACATGTGTATACAGTTTAAAGGAGTAGTTTATGAAAAGAATTTGGCAGTTAATCATTATAGTTCCTATATTAGTTGGAGTTGGTATTGGAATTTATATATCTGTAAATAAACAAATTCAAATATCAAATAATAACGAAAAAATAGATAATGTTTTTGGAGTTGCTTCATCAAGAACAGCTAAAATATCAAAATTTTACTCATTTGGCACTTCTCTAAATGTTGAAGGTAAAATAGAAGGAATTTCTAAAGATAATTATGAAGGAATAAGAATTTTGGTTACAGATGGTGGAGATTATAATGAATATTATAATGCTGAGGCTTATTTTGAGGATGAAGTTTTAAATTTTAAAACACAAGAAATAAATAATTCTATTGATTTAGAAAATTTACCAAATCGGAGAGTATTATGTATTAGTAAGATTAAAACTAAATAATAGTAAAGTTTATAGATATTATTTAATGGAAAATGACAGTAGTTATGATGATATTGAATATTATACTTTAACAAAAGATGAAAATAATAAAAAAATTGATATAGAGTTTGATAATATGGATTATAATGGTACGCAAATGGCGTATTTAGGTTTAACAGTTCAGGATTCAGAATTACCAGATGATGTATATGATTTTGTAATAGATCCAGGCCATGGTGGAATAGATGAAGGCGAAACCTATGAAGGATATAATGAAGCTGACTTGATGTTAGAATATGCAGAAATCTTAAAAACAGATTTGGAGTCAAAGGGATATAAAGTAAAATTAACACGTGATAACTCAAATTCGGAGACTTTTACAACTGATGAATATGCTCCAAATGGAAGAATTAGTATTGCTTGTAGTACACATGCAAAATATATGATATCATTACATTTAAGTGGTACTTCAAGTAGTTACTCTGGATTTGAAATTTATACACCAAATGATTGTAATTTGGATTTAGCAAGTACAATGGCATCAAATATTTTTAATACACGAATAAGTTATTCAAATCTTAATTCATTTAAAGTTCTTGATGGAGTTTATACTCAAAATTTTAATGAAAATATGATTGCACAATTGGCAAATACAGCAAATAATAATGGATATGAGCCATATGATATTACTACAAGTACACCATATTTATATACTATTCGTGAAGTTGGTGGAATTGCAACAAACGCATATGTTGATGGGAGAAATACAAATTATAGTCCAAATGAATATTATACATCAAATCAAGGTATAGAATGTTATCAAATTTATATAGGATATTTTAATAATGATTTAAATTATATTTTAAATTCAAAAGAGGCTTTTGCTTCTGCTATAGCAAATTCTTTTTAGAATGTTATTAAAAAATGTAACAGTTTAGCTTAAAAGACATAAAGTCTTAGATATAAGCAGAAAGGAAGATTAATGGAAGAACTAATAGAGTACTTAAGAAAAACATTTGATGAACCAACACTTAAAATAATAAATTTTATGGAAAATGCTAAAATTTTAACTAGCGATATGAAAATAGATAAGGTAAAAGAAGGAGATAAAACTGTAAACAGAGTTTCTAAAAATATAGTAGAAACTTCATATTTAAGACTTTGCGATGAGGATCCGGATTTTAAGCACGATATGATAGGGGAAGTCTTTTTACATTATCTAGATTATATTTTAAGAGATTTAAGAGCAAATTGGAGATTTGATATAAATAGGTTAAAACAAGATTTAGCAAGTAAATGTGGATATTGTAATATTAAATTAAAAAATTGCCCAATGAAAGTTTTGGCATATGTAAAAAAATGCGCAAAAGATGAAAATATAAATGAAACAGCATTATTTGAAAATTTAATGAATGTTCCTCCTAGACGTCCAGAAAATCATATTGAAGAGTCAAATATAGCTGATAAAATTATATATTTATGTCAAAACCCAATTGATATAAAAGGTGCAGAGTTTTTAATAGATACAGAGAGTGTAAAAGTAGAAAAAGAAGAATATAAAAAGGTTTATTATAAAACTTTAGATTTTGAAGTAAAAAAAGTTTCTTTCATTAATAATTTATATTCATTTTTTGTTGATAACGAGGGAATTCAAGGTGAAATAGATTTATCAACATTAGAGCTTACTGGTAACTTTTCTTATATGTTTGATAAATCTCCTGTTGAACTTGCAGTTTATATACAATATTTATGTGATCAAGCAAATGTAAATTATTGTAATGTTTTTCATATAATATATAAAAAGCTTTGAAGATTTAAATAAATTACAAAAATTGCTTATTATAATGAATATGTTAAAAGAGTTGATACTCTTTTAGAGGAAAATGAACCATTACAAAAAGAGTTAAAAGACGTTTTAACATATATTAGAAATTATGATAAAAAAATAAAGCTTCCATACATAAAATTTGATTTCTTATTGTATACAAGAAATACGCAAATTGTTGACAATGTTGTAGGAATTTTAAATAAATATTGTAGAACATATAATTATTTGTCAAATAAAAATATAATTTATGTTGATACAGAAATGTTTATTAAAAGAACAAAAGATAATCATGATGTTATAATGCAATTAGACAGACTTTACAATGATAATGATTTTATAGTTTTTACAAATGTAGATAAAGCGGTTAATATAAATGAATATAGATTAGACACATTTCTTTCTACTATTCCTAAATTTTATAATAGAAATATGAGATCTATAACTATTTTCTGTGGAGAAAAAAATGGAACTAAAAAGATGTTAGAAAATTACAATACTTTACAGTCAGAAGTTTTTAAACATACTATTGATATTGAGGCTTTAGATGTAGAGGTTATAAAAGATAAAGTATTTAAAAGACTTAAAAAAATAGGCAAAGTAAGTAGTAACTCAAAAGAACAAATTGAAAATTATATTGAAAAACAATACAGAAAAGGTATGGTAAATGAGCAGACTTTTATTTCTGATATTTGTAATGATATTATTTATAACAAATTTAAAAATATTGAAGAAGATGATGACATAAAATCTGTTAATATTCCTGAGCCAAACCAAGATATAAAACTTGAAGAAACATTAAAGAAATTAGATTCTATGGTTGGAATTCATGAAGTTAAATTTAGAGTTAAAGAAATCATGAAATATCTTGAATATCAAAAAAAGATTGGTGAATCTAAAGATATTAATTTAAATATGATGTTTAAAGGAAACAGTGGAACAGGTAAAACTACTGTATCTAAAATTATGGCAGAGCTTTTATATTCTCTAGGAATAATAAAAACTAGTAAAATAGTTGAAGTAGCTGGTAAAGATTTAATTGGAGAACATTTAGGACAAACTGCTCCTAAAACTCAAAGAATTATAAATTCAGCTTTGGATGGAGTTTTATTTATTGATGAGGCTGGAAGTATTATGACAAGTAAAGGAAGTGCTGATTTTCCTGCAGAAGCAATTGCTACTCTTTGTAATAATATTGATAGATATAAAGATAGACTTGTTATTATTTTTGCTGGATATAAAAATGATATGAATTCATTTAAAAATAAAAATGCTGGATTAGCTTCAAGAATAGGTTTTGAAATAGAATTTGAAGATTTTAGTAAAGAGGAGTTAACTCAGATTTTTACAAATAAAATTGCAGAAAAAGGTTTTGAAATAGATAAAAAAGGACTTGAAAAGATTTCAAAAAATTTAGAAAGAGCAAAAATATCAAGAAACTTTGGAAATGCAAGATATGTAGAAAATCTTATAGATAAATTAATATTAGCTCATGCAATGAATGCAACTGATTCTAATTTAAAGAAGTTTTCTTTGCAAGATGTTGAGGATATGGAAAAAACTATAAGAGGAGAAGAAAAAACAATTGATGATATTTTAAAAGATTTAAATTCATTAATTGGTCTTAAAGATGTAAAAGAAGTAATAGAAGGATTTGTTTCTGTTCTAGAATTTAATAGAAAACTAAATCGTCAAAATGAATTTAATATGCATATGATTTTTAAAGGTAATGCTGGAACAGGAAAAACTACAGTTGCAAGACTTATTGCAAATATTTATTATAGCTTAGGATATATAAAGAAAAATAAAGTAGTTGAAGTTCAATCACAAGATTTAATTGGTGAATGGTTAGGACAAACTGGTCCTAAAACACAAGCAGTAATAGATTCTGCAATTGATGGAGTTTTATTTATAGATGAAGCTTATTCTTTAATGGAGCATAAAGGTTCAAGTGCTAGTTATACAGCAGAATGTATAGCAACACTTTTAAAAGCAATGGAAGATTACAAAGGTAGATTAGTTGTAATTTTTGCAGGATATACAGAAGAAATGATGCAATTTAGAGATTTAAATCCAGGTTTAAAATCAAGAATAGGATTTGAATTAACATTTAAAGATTATACAATTGATGAACTTGTTGATATTTTTAAGAAAAAAATTAGAGATGAAAATTTAGAAATAGAAGAAAATGCTATTACTAAAGTTAGAAAAATATTAGAAGAAGCTAAGAAAGTTGAAAACTTTGGTAATGGGCGCTTTGTTGATAATATGGTACAAAGAATTATTATTGAACATGCTAAGCGTCTAAAAAATGAAGATGATATTAAAGTTTTGAGTTTAATTACAGAAGAGGATATTATTGATATTAAGCCTGAGCGTTCTAAAAATAAAATAGGATTTTAGAATTAGTTTTTAATGTTTGTTTAATTTAAAATTGTTATATATTTTATATGAATGTTGATTACTATTGTTATAAATTTGGTGGGTGTGTGAGGCTATTTTTAGATGGTTGTATGTTTTATAAGGTGCAAAATCCCTACTTTGAAGAAAATGTAATCTTGCAAATTTTGAACTCTAAAAATCCACAAGATAACATTTTCTAGCTCGCTGGTCCCCACACAAGTTTTGCTTACCTTATAAAACATACAACCATCAAAAAGCTACTTCATGCTTTTTATAAATTTAATTAGTGGTTATTTTTGATTATTGTATTAAGGGGTGATTATTATTAATATTACTAATACCAAAAAAAATAAGGACTTTTATCAAGATTCTATTGTACTTTTAGAAGGTGCTATTTCTAATATTACAACTAAACTTGATATGATAAGAAAATATAAAGTTGTTAAAGGTGATAGAGATCCAATTGAATATATAGTCACTAGAGTTAAATCAGAAGATAGTATGAAAGAAAAATTAAGAAGAAAAAAGCTTGAGGTAACTTTAGAAAACGCTTTAACTAAGATTTATGATGCAGCAGGTGTAAGAATAATCTGTGCATATATTGATGATGTTTATATTGTTGCAGAAATGCTAAAAAAATATAAAGATTTGAAAGTTGTAAAAGAAAAAGATTACATAAAACATCCAAAATCAAATGGATATAGAAGTTATCACATAGTTTTTGAATTACCTCTTGATTTAGCTGGAGAAATAAAGCCTATATTTGTTGAAATTCAGATTAGAACGATAGCAATGGATTTCTGGTCAAATCTAGAACATGAGATGAGATATAAGAAAAATATTAAAAATCAACAACTTATAGGTGAAGAACTAAGAAGATGTGCAGATGAGATTGCAACAACAGATATTAATATGCAAACAATTCGCAAATTAATAGATAGTTCTAAGTAAAGTATTTATTAGTTATTACTGTGAGACCGCGAAGTAGTAAATTAGAAAATATTAATATCTGTATAAAAAGGAGAAAAATTATGAAAGAAAAGATTCTTATTGCTGAAGATGAAAAAGAATTAGCAAAAGCAATTAAAATTATTTTAGAATATAGTGGTTATGAAGTTACTATTACTAATAATGGACTAGAGGCTCTTCAAAAAACAGATGAAGAAAGTTTTAATTGTATTATTTTGGATATAATGATGCCAGTTATGAATGGAATTGATAGCTTAAAAGAGATGAGAGAAAATGGTGTTAATACTCCAATTATTTTGCTTACAGCTAAATCTCAAATTGATGATAAAGTAGAAGGCTTAGATGCTGGAGCTAATGATTATCTTACAAAACCATTTAATAAAGACGAATTATTAGCTAGAATTAGAGCTCAAACAAGAACAATAGAAGAAAAAAAGGAAAAATATAAAATTGGAAATATATTATTTAATAAAGAAAATTCTGAAATTTCAAATAATACAGTTACATTTAGACTTAATAATAAAGAATGTGAAATTATGGAAATATTAGCCAAAAACCAAGATAGAAATGTTTCTGCAAAAGAATTGAACAAAAAGATTTGGCCAAATGAAAAATATAAGTCAAATGCGGTTCAAATGTATATTTCATATTTACAAGAAAAATTTGTTGCTTTAGATGCCAATGTAAAAATTAATGAGAAAAATGGATATTCAATAGAACCAATTTTGGCAAAGAAAGGTAATAATTAATATGATTAAACAATTGCAAAGAAAATTTGCAGTTTCTGCAATGTTAATAATTTTAGCTATAACTGGAAGTGTTTTTTTGATTGTAACTACAGTAAGTTATATAGTTTTAACTTCTCATGTTGATAAAACTATAAATCTTATTATTGATAATGATGGATATTTACCTGAATATAGAGATATAAGAGAATCAATAGCACAAGTATTAACAGATGAATCAACAGCATTTTCAAAATATTTTTCTGTTAAGGTAGGTTATAATGGTAGAATTATTGAAGCAGATGTTGAATATATGCCAGATCTTGATGTAAATGAAGCACAAGAAATATTAGATGAGGTTTTAAGTAAAGATAAAAATGTTGGATATTATAATAATTATCGATATAAAATTGCAGATAAAGATAATTATAGATTAATTGTATTTTTAGATTGCGAAGAGGAAATTGAAACATTAAGATCTTCTATTGCAAAATCAATAACTATAATTACTTTTGGACTAATTATAATTTTTATTGTAATTTCGGCATTAACTAAAAGGATATTAAAACCAATAATTGCAAATATAGAGAATCAAAAACAATTTATAACAAATGCAGGACATGAATTAAAAACTCCATTAGCAGTAATTATGGCGGATGTAGATGTTTTAGAGATGACAATGGGAGAAGAAAATGAATGGGTTAACAGTATAAAAAGTCAAGCAAATAGATTAAATGTGTTAGTAAAAAGTTTACTTAGTTTATCAAATATTGAAGAAGGTAAACAGGAATTTCATACAACTCAATTTTCTATAACAAAAGTTATAAAAGAATCAATTCAAGATTTTAAAGCTTTATTACAAAATAAAAATGTTATTTTTGATGATAGTAAAGATGTTATTATAAATGCTGACTTAAATATGATAAAACAATTAATAACAATATTTTTAGATAATGGTATAAAATATACTCCAGATAATGGAATAATAGAAATAAAAGCTGAAAAACAAGGAAAAAATGTAAAATTAGAATTTTCAAATACATGTGAAAACGCAAGAAGTATAAATACGAAAAAGCTTTTTGAAAGATTTTACAGAGGAGATAAATCAAGAAATAAAACAAAAGAAGGATATGGAATAGGGTTATCAATTGCAAAATCAATTGTGGATATTCATAAAGGAAAGATAAGTGCTTTTATAACAAAAGATGATAGAATCTGCTTTAGAGTAATAATATAATTTGTGCATGGGGACGTCAGGGACAAGGGGACGGTTCTCTTGTCCCATTTTCTAAAAATTAATTATTAAAAATTTTTTTATTAAAAAAAGTGGGACAGGAGAACCGTCCCCTTGTCCCTTAGAATTAAATAGCAATTCTGATGATCAATCAAATGAATTGATTGAAATTGAATT
>CALXVK010000053.1 GCA_944391975.1 uncultured Clostridia bacterium | reverse complement strand
GGAAGACATTTAGGAATATTTAATGATAAATTAGATGTAAATGTAAAAGAAAAAGAAGAAAAGAAAAATGCTATATCAGATATATTAAATCAAATGCAGAGTGTAGATGATGAATAATGCTAAAATTAAGTAAAAAATATAAAGAGTTCTTACAGACAAAATGTAAAAGAGAGTTTTTAGAAGGGACAACAGCAGCAGGAAAGACAACAGTTGGAATATTTAAGTTTATGTGTATGGTTGCTGATTCTGATAATAAGTTCCATATAATTGCAGCAGATGATGTAGGAACAGCAGAAAAAAATATAATAAATCCAGAACCTAATGGACTACTAGACCAATTTGAAGGTATAGCAGAATATTATCCTAAAGGAAAAGACAAAATAAGACTACCACATATAGAATATGAAACAAACAAAGGAACTAAAATAATTTATGTATGTGGCTATGGCGACAAAAAGAGATGGAAAAAAGTATTAGGTGGACAAGTAGGCTGTGTATACTTAGATGAAGTAAACCTAGCAGATATGGAGTTTATGAGAGAAGTAACACATAGATGTAAATATATGATGACTACATCTAACCCAGATGATCCTAATCTTGATATATATAAAGAATTTATCAACAAAAGTAGACCAATAAAGAAATATGAAAAAGATTATCCAATAGAATTACTAAAAGAATTAAAAGAACCACATGTAAAAGGTTGGGTACATTGGTATTTTACTTTTAACGATAATGCAACACTCACAAAAGAAGATATACAAGAAAAGATAGATGCAACACCAATAGGAACAAAGATGTATAAAAACAAAATACTAGGTTTAAGAGGAAAAGCAACAGGATTATGCTTTAATTTAAAACCAGAAAATATCATTACAGTAGAACAAGCAAAGAAAATGAAATTTAAGATATTTTCTATTGGTTGTGATACATCATATTCAAAGGAAAGTCACGATAAAGTAACACTAGAAGGAATAGGAATAACAGTAGATAATAAATGTGTACTATTAAAAGAAAGAACATTTAATAATAAAGATAGAACAGTACCATTTGCTCCAAGTGATGTGGTTCAATGGATTGTAGAATTTATGGAAGAATTTAAGAATGAATGGGGATTTGCAAGAACATGTTTCATTGATAGTGCAGACCAGGGAACTATAATGGAAGCTCAAAAGGCTAAAAGGCAAAATGGTTTAATATATGAATTTAAAAATGCGTGGAAGAAAACAAAAATAATCACTAGAGTGCAACTAGAAGAGAGTTGGTTGCAAACTGGTGATTTTTTAATTGTTGATACATGTACAGATTATATCAATGAATGTAATGTATATTCATTTGATGAAGATAATCAACCAGAAGATGGGAACGACCACTCAATAAATGGTTGTCAATATGCTTGGTTGCCATACAAGAAAAAAATTGGTAATTGGGAAATATTAAAGAAATTAATTAAAGATGATGTGGAGGAATAGATAATGGGATTAGATAGAGTATTTAATACACCTACAATAAATGTAGATCAAGAAAAATATGATAGGTTAATAGTCATAGAAGAACGATACAAACAATTAATAAAACAAGAGAAAAAAGAAAATTTAGATTTTGGGCAAGCTATTCAATATTTAAAACAAGGGAAAAAGTTACAAAGAAAAGGTTGGAATGGAAAAAATCAATATATTGAATTGGCAACTGGTATTAGTTATAGAAATAATGATAATGACATAATAGATGTATTTCATAATGATATAGAAAGTAAGGCAATAGCATTTGTAGGAACATCTGGAATACAAATGGGATGGCTTGCAAGTCAGGCGGACATGTTGGCAGAAGATTGGAGGCTTGTAGAATAATGGGAAATGATAAGTTTTTAGAATTATGTAAAAAAATAATAGTAGATTATTTTAATGAACGTGTAGATACAACAAATAATACAAAAATATCAGTTGATAATACTTTTATTGTATGGTCAGTAAAAGTATTGCAAAACAATAAAGCATTAGTAAGTACAACAATGCCAGATGGTATGTATTATGAACTTACATATAATGGAGATAAGAAAGAATTATATCTAGATGTTTACAAGAAATGGGAGAATAAATGTATTAAAATTGAGGAGGCTTAATACATGGGTAAGCTAAATGACAAATTAAAAAATATAGTTAGGAACTGGTTAAACATCGTGCCTGCTCCGGGGGATAGCGTAACAATACAAGAAACAAATACATTTGAAGGTAATTGCTTTAGAAATTTGCTATGGTACAGAGGAGATGCATCAGAATTACATCAATATTATACGCAAACAGATGACATGATGGGAAATGCTAAGTTTTGGGCATCAGATACAACAAATGATTTGAAAATGAGGAAAATGCATACAGGACTCCCTGCTATGATAGTAGATATGTTAGCAGATATTATTGTAGATAGTTTTAATAAAATAACAGTTGAAAACAATAATGAAGCTCAAAAAAATTGGGAAGAAATGGCAAAAGAAAATGATTTTAAAGAAACTATCAAACAGTCAATAATAGATGTATTTGTAGAGTGTGATGGAGCTTTTAAGATTAGTTATGATACCGATATAAGTAAATATCCTATTATAGAATTTTATGCAGGAACAAAAGTAGAGTATGAAAGAACAAGAGGTAGAATAACAGAAGTAATATTTATCAATGTATATGAAAAAGAAAATGCTACATACATTCTAAAAGAAAGATATTCAAAAGAAGGCATTAAGTATGAATTATATAAAAATGGAAACTATGTAGAAGATTATAGATCCATACCAGAAACAGCAGATTTAAAAGAACCAACAGATGTTAATTTTATGATGGCAATACCTATGATGTTTAATAAATCAAAGAAATACAAAGGCAGAGGACAATCTATTTTAGAAAAGAAATTAGATGCTTTTGATTCTTTTGACGAAGTATGGTCTCAATGGGTAGATGCAATAAGAGATAATAGAACAATAACATATATTCCAGAAGATTTAATTCCAACTGATAGTAATGGTAATATGTTAGAACCAAATACATTTGATAGAAGATATGCAAAGATAGGAAGTTCGGCATCAGAAACTGAAAGTGATAAGATAACAAGAGAAAATAGTGACTTTGACTATGAAGGAATGTTACAATCTTACATTACAGCTTTAGACTTATGCTTACAAGGTTTAATAAGTCCATCAACATTAGGAATAGATGTAAAGAAACTAGATAATGCAGATGCTCAAAGAGAAAAAGAAAAGGCAACACAATATACAAGAGGAAAAGTAATAGATGTATTAGAAAAAGTTATTCCAAAATTAGTTGTAACATGTTTAAAATGCTACGATTTAGCACAAGGAAAAATAGCAGGAGAATATGAAACAAGTGTAGATTTTAAAGAATATGCAAATCCAAGTTTTGAAGCAATAGTTGAAACAGTAAGTAAAGCAAGGCCAGGTCAAAATGTAATGAGCATAGAAAAGACTGTAGATACAATGTATGGCGATAGCATGACACAAGAAGAAAAAGAAACAGAAGTTAAAAGGCTTAAAGAAGAAAGTGGAATAATTCAAAAAGAAGAACCTAATATTATGAGTCCTATTGCAGAGTAGGTGATTGAATGCAAAATGATTATAATATTGAAGAAATATTTGAACAGATAGAAAATGATTTAATATCATCTATGAAAAGAACATTATGGAGCCATAAAAAGGATGAAAAAGCAAAAGGTTTTAATTGGCCACAATGGCAAGCATTAAAATTAAAACAATTAGAGGATTTTAGAAAAAATAATCAAGATATATTTAAGAATTATAATCAAGATATAAAATATGCTACTAAAATACAAATGAAAAAACAATTTAGAGAAGGAGCAAGTAGAACAAATAAAGAAGCTATAAAAGCAGGAATAATAAAAAAAGAGGATTCGCAATTAAGTGGCTCTTTTTTTGGATTAAATGATAGAAAAATAAAAGCATTAATGAAAAGCACAACAAGTGACATAAATGACGTAAAATATGCAACATTAAGAATGGCTAATGATCAATATAGACAAATAATATATAAAGCTGAAGTATTTGCTAATACAGGAGCTAAAACAGTAAAGCAAGCTATTGACATGGCTTCACATGATTTTTTAGTAAGAGGTTTTAATTGCATTGAATATAAGAATGGAAGCAGACACAACATAGCAGATTACTGTGATATGGCCATTAGGACAGCAAATAAAAGAGCAAATCTAATGGGCGAAGGAGAAATGCGAAAAAAACTAGGTAATCCATTAGTATATATTTCAAAACATGGTGGAGCTTGTGACAAATGTACTCCTTGGCAAGGCAGAGTATATATAGATGACGTATGGTCAGGAGGAAAGAAAGAAGATGGAAAATATCCACTTTTAAGCACAGCGATAGAGGGAGGATTATTTCATCCGCGTTGTCAACATGGATCTAGTACATATTATGAAGGAATAAATGATGAACCAGAAGAAGTAACACAAGCGTTAAATAATGAACACGAGGATGAATATGCACAAGCAATACAAAGACAAAAAAGACAATATGAAAGATTGGCATTGGGTAGTTTACTACCTGAAAATATATCAAATTATCAAAATAAAGCAAATGAATTGCAAAATCAGATAGAAAATAGTAAAATGGAATTAACAAATGAAGAAAAACAGCAATTAACAAATTATACAGGTTTTGATGCAACAAAAATAAACAGAGCACTACGATTAGATGATATCAACGAAAAGATTCAAAAGAAAATAGATTTAATTGATGATGCGTTTAAAAAATCTAAACCATTAGAGCAAGATATTATATTACATAGAGGAACAATAATACAAAGTTTATCTGGCTTTGAAAATAGAAAACATGTAAGTTATGAAGAAATAATGGAGCTAAAAGAAAGCTTTATATTTGACAAAGCTTTTGTTTCTACTAGTAAAATAAAAGCAGAAGATAAAGGACGAAACTTGATTATGAAAATTCATATTTCTAAAGGTTTTAAAGGTATTATAGATATTGAACCATATGCATTAGAAAAATATAAGTATCAAAAAGAAGTTTTAATAAAAAGAAATACAAAATTCTTTGTTAAAGATATAGAATACAAAGATAATAAATATTATTTTGATATGGAGGTAATTGAATAATGGACTTAGACGATAGATATGGACCACCACAATTTAATGTAATAACTCCGATATGTAAAGTTTGCAAAAATTCTATAGATGGTGGAAAATGCAAGTGTTATGGTGATAGGCCAAAAGAATACATGTATGCTAAAAAGTATGATTGCCCAAATAGAGATATTGACAAGAAAAATAGATGGTATTTTAATGTAAAAGACAAAATATAATAAAATCACTTGAAAAATCTAAAATAGTATAATATACTCTCCTTGAAAAATAAAAAGGAGATAAATTATGGAAGAAGAAGTAAAATTTAGATGCACAAATAGAATAGGACCTTTAGAAGTAGATAGTGAACATAAATTATTTAAAGCTAAGGGCAGAAAAGATGCATTTAAAAAAGAAAGTAAGCATGGTTTACTAAAAGGAATAATGGCATTATCTACAGCTGGAATGTCAGTTATTGCCGAAAAAGCAGTAAAAGGTATTAACAAAGGAACTATAAAAGATGTATATAACTTTTCAGACCTAAATAGTTTTGAGTTAATAGAAGATGATAGTCAAGTTACATCTGGGGGTGTTGGACAGGCTTTAGTTGGAGGATTATTGTTTGATGGAGCAGGATTAATAGCAGGAGGAATAACAGGTAAAAGAAAAACTAAAAAAGTAGTAGAATCTATGTTTATAAAATTACACATAAATGATTTTAATAATCCTTTAATAATGATACCTTTAATTACTGAAAAAACTAAAATAAGTAGTAAAGAGTATAAAGAAGCATTTAATTTGGCAAGTCAATTAATTGCAATGCTAGATTTAATAACACATAATAAATAAGGAGGAAAATATGAAGTACGAAATAGGAGATAAAGTTAAATTAAAAAATGGATCAGTAGTATTAATTACAGATATTCCGGAATCATTAGATATGACATTAATATATGAGTCAAATGGTGTACCAATAAGAGAAGAGGATATAATAGAAAAAATAGATTAGCATTTACTTTTAAAGTAAGTGCTATTTTTTATGCAAGTTTAGTGTAACGGTAGCACAACAGTCTCCAAAACTGTTTGTAGTGGTTCGAATCCATTAACTTGTGCCATTTTTAAAATTAGAGCTTAAAAAGCTCTTTTTTTATTGCAAAAATAATAGTCGACGGACTTTAATCGGGGGAGGTTCCAATATGGAAGACGAAAACGAAAATCAAAATGCAGATACTCAAACTGCAACAGATAATAATGCTCAAAAGAATTTAGAGCAAAAATCTGAAAACAAAAATGAGGGTGAGAAAACTAAAAAGCAAGTAGCTCAAAAAGGTGAAAATGGTGAAATAGTTTTCAAAAATCAAGATGAACTTGATGGATTTATAAGAAGAATGTACGCCAAAGGTGCTGAGAAGGCTGAACAAGGTGAAACATCTAAACAAGTTCAAGAAAATCAAAAGCAAGAAGAAACAAAACAAGAAGAAAATGTTGCTACAGTAGACTACACAGACAAAATAGCACTTGCTATGGCCAAAGCAGGTATAGATGTTAAGAAAGTTGAAAGAGCAGCAAAATTGGTTGATACTTCTAAAATTTTAGAAAATGGAATATTGGATTCTAAAAAATTAGAAGATGAAATTAATGCAGTACTTGCAGAATTTCCAGAGTTAAAAAATACAACTCAGGAAGAAAAAAAAGAAAAAGGCTTTAAATTTGGAGCTACAGAAGGAACTTCAAATGCAAGTCAAAAAACAAAAAAATCTATTCCTACTAAAAGATGGAATAGATTTAATTCATTTAAATAAAAGAAAGGATTGATTTATTATGGCATTAAATTATGCAGAAGCGTGGTCTCCAGACCTATTAGAAATAATGGAACAAGAATCATTAATTAGTCCATTTATTACAACAGCAGTAAAATGGGTAGGTAAGAAAACTTTTCATTTTACACAAATGAATACAAGTGGTTATAAAGCACACAATAGAAACGGTGGATGGAATAGAGGATCATTTGAACAAAATGATGTTCCATTTACATTGTCTCATGATAGAGATATTGAATTTTTAGTGGATGTATCAGATGTAGATGAAACAAATCAAACAGCATCTATTAAAAACATTTCAGAAGTATTTCATAAAACACAACAGGTACCTGAAATGGATGCATATTTCTTCTCAAAAGTGGCTACAGAAGCTCAAAAATTAGATGGATATCATAGTTCTACAGCTATAGCTACATATACTAAAGAAAATGTATATTCTAAATTAAAAACTATGCTTAAAGCAGGAAAATTAAGAAGATATGTAGGAATGGGAGCACTAATTACTTATGTAAGTTCTACTATAATGGATTTATTAGAACAATCAACAGATTTTACAAGAAAAATTGAAATGACTCAAATTGCTGAAGGTGGAATCGGATTAGAAACGAGAATAACAGATATTGATGGAGTAACATTAATAGAGGTTATTGATGATGAAAGATTTTATGATAAATTTGATTTTACAGAAGGATTTGCTCCAGTAGCAAGTACATCTCATAAAATCAATGTATTAATAGCTTCACCTTTAACTGTAAAGTGTGTTCCTAAAATTAATAACATTTATTATTTTGCACCAGGAGCTCATACACAAGGAGATGGTTATTTATATCAAGATCATTCATTGTCAGATACTTTTGTATTTCCTAATGGAAAAGACAATAAAATCGATAGTATCTATGTTGATGTTGACACAGCAACATATACAGCGCCTACAGATAGTAATGAAGATGATGAAGAAACTGCTTAATAGGAGGTAAAGAATGGCTAAAATAAGAATTGAAAAAGACAATGTTATATTATCTATTGAAAAAGAAGAATTAGCACAATATGAAGCAAGAGGATATAACAAAGTGGGAGCTACAAAAAAAGTAGATTCTAAAAATTTAGAGAAAGAAGTCTCTAAATTAAAGAAAGCTAATGAAGAATTAACTAAAAAGTCAGCGGATTTAGAAAATGAAAAAACTGAATTAGTAAAAGCTAATGAAGAATTAACTAAAAAAGTTGAAGAATTAGAAAAAAAAGCAAAATAAGAGGTGTTGCACATGATAACAGTTTATGCAACAAAAGAAGATTATAAAAAATATGGCTCTAGTTCATTAAATGATAATGAAATAGAAAAATATCTAGAATTATCTTCAATAGATATCAACAGAGCTACATTAACAAGGATTGAAAAAAGAGGTTTTAATAATTTAACAGAACAGCAAAGAGATTTAATAATCAAAGCAACTTGTATGCAAGCTGATTATATAAAAGATGAAGGCATTTACGATGATGATAGTATAGAAAGCTATAGCGTTGGTGGAGACTTGACAGTAAATGAAAAAGAATCCATAGATATAGCTGATAAACTAAATATATCTAAATTGGCCTTTTTTTATTTGAAAAGGACAGGATTAACTAATAGAATACTATGATAAAAAAGTTAAATCCTAAGCATTTAGAAAGATTATTAAATAACAAATGTAATATTAAATTATATCAAGAAGGCTTGTCGGAAGAAGGCGAGCCTTTAACTTCTTTAAACCTTGAAAATCAAAAATGTAGATTTGTAGAAAAAACTAAAATTATAATTACTGCTGATGGAAAAAAGGTTGAACTTGTAGGAAAAGTAATATTACTAGGAGACATAGCACCTAATATTAAAAAGATAAGTGGCGGAGAAGTAAGCAATGTAACTACAGTAATTGATGGAAAAGAAGTAATAAATGAAAGTAAATATGAAATATACCAAGCAAGTAGACCAAGAAATCCTGATGGAAGCGTTCATCATACAACATTGGAGTTGATGTAATGAAAATAACTTTTAACACTAAAAATATAAATAAGTTAAATGATATAGCTAAAGATGCTTTATTAGATACAGCAGAGGCAATAAAAACTGATTTAATTCAAAGTCAAACAATGCCTTTTGCTACAGGAGTTATGCAAAATGATAGTACATATGTTGATAATAAAAGAATTATAAAAGGCGTAGCAACGATTCTAACAGATACACCTTATGCAAGAAAAGTCTATTTTGATCCAGAAATTAATATTCATCAAGAAAAAAATCCAAATGCTAAACAATATTGGTTTGAAGATTATATATCTGGAGGAAAAAAGGACTTGCCTATTAAATATTTTCAGCAAATGTTAAGAAGGAGAATGAAATGATAACGAGATTAAAAACTGTCAATGTAAAAGATTATTTAAAAACTATAATAAATGATTGTGAAAAATGGTATATTGGCAAAATGGATGACAATCAAGAAAAGGCCATTGCAATATATGCTAACAGAAGAAATTTAGCAAAAATATCAGATTTTAAAAGTTTACAAAGTTATGGAATATTACCAATTACATTATTATTAAGATGGACGAAAAATTATAATACGGCCGAAACAAAGGCGAATGATATTTATGAGTTACTAGATTGTAGCTCTTTTTTTATTGATGATTACAGATGTAATATCAATTGTTTGTATGATGGACCAATTGATTTAGGTTCAGACGAAAATGGAGTTTACAAGTTCAGTATTGAACTAAATTTATTATATAGGAAGGGTGAAGAATAATGCCAGGAACAAAAACAGGAGTATATCCAGTATATGAAAACCAATTTCAAGTTGGTGCAAACAAAGAGTCTCTAAACAACATAGCTGATATGGTTACATTTAGTGTTGCATTAGATAATACAGTTGAAGAATGGAATCCATTTGACCAAAAAGGTTGGGTTAGAAGATTAATGACTGCAAAGTCCATTACTATTTCTATTTCTGGAAAAAGAAATATAGGAGATGCAGGTAACGACTTTGTAAATGGACTTGCATTAAATAATGGAAGAGAAGCAGAAGCATGTTTACAATGGACTTTTCCAGACGGTGCAAAGTTATTGCTAGAAAATGCAGTATTTAGCATAACTAACTGGAACGGAGGAGATTCTACAAATGTAGGACCACTTGAATTTGATGTAATGTCAAATGGAAAACCAACTTATACAGAAGCAGAAGATGAAGAATCAACTTAAAATTAGGGACAAACAGTCCCTTTACTTTTTTATAAATTTTAGGAGGTAAATAATGAATTTAAATATTACAGATAAGCTGGGAATAGAAAAGCAAGAAATAACAATAGCAGAGGGAAAAACATATGTGGTAGATTGTGCAGCCAAAACAATGTTAAAAGCACAAGAAATATTTAAAAATGATAGTTCTCTTAGTGGAGTTTTTAGTGTTATTGAATTACTTTTAGGAAAAAAAGCTAAAAAAGAAATAGACGATATGAATTTAACAGTAAAACAATTAAAAATTGTTGCATTGGCAATAATGGCACAGGTAAATGAAATTTCATACGAGGAAATGGAGAAACGATTTCAAGGAGACAAAGAATAGTGAAAATTGGTATGATATGGAAGATGATTGGGAACTAATAGCTTCTAGTCTAAAAACACAATATGGATATAGTATTAGAAAAGAAATAAATAATTTAAGTTGGGCCGAATTATGTAGTGATATTTCTGGACTTATGTCAGAAACCCCTTTAGGCAATATAGTACAGATCAGAAGTGAAGATGACAGTGAAAAATTAAAAAATTTTACTCAAGATCAAAAAAATATAAGATGGGAATATAGAATGAAAATGGCTCAAAATATGGATAAGGATGAATATAAAAAGGTTATTACCGATTTGCAAAAAGCATTTAAAGAAATGGCTGGTGATAGCAAAAAATGAAAGAAATAAGATGTCCAAATTGTAATCAACTTTTAATAAAGGTTGATATTTGTATCGGAGAAATAAAATGTACAAGATGCAAGAAGATAATAAAAATAGAAATAAAAAGTGACAGAGTGAGCAACACAACTAGAAAGAGTGAGTAGTTAGCCAATACCTGCAATTCTAAAATTTATAAAAAAGTAAAGGGAGGAAAAGCAGGTATGAGCACCAA
>CALXVK010000052.1 GCA_944391975.1 uncultured Clostridia bacterium | reverse complement strand
AATAGTGATGTGAGTGGGTTTTATGAATTCTTATTAAAACAGATGAGGGGCATTTGTTCCATCAAATGGGAGACCGTATCTGTTTTAATTAGAATTCATTTAAACACGAGGAAGCCGAGGAATGGAATAAAATAAATAATATATAAATCCTATATCTACCTAAAAAAGCATGAATATTTATCAAGCTTTTTTAAAGTGTCCCTAAAAGCTTGAAAATTGTGGAACAATTTTTGTGCCATGGAACAACGTCCCCATGGCACACCATTGGCAAAAATTGTAATATATGCTATAATAATTTTGCCAATTGGCAATAACAATGTTTTTGGAGGTATTTATGAAAATTTTAAAAAATAATTTAAAAAATGAACTAAATATTAGAACTCAAAAAAATTATCCTAAAGAAGGTGTTGAGTTTATTGATATTATGCCTTTATTTATTCAAAAAGAAGTTTTTAAAGAAATAGTTAATAAATTTAAAGATGAAATATCTACAAAAAATGTAGATTACATAGTTGGTCCTGAAGCAAGAGGATTAATACTTGGAGCTGCAATTGCAAATGAAATGAATTTAGGATTTCTTCCAGCAAGAAAAGAAGGTAAACTTCCTCCAATTACAGTTGAAACTCAAGTTGCTTATGAAAAAGAATATGGCAAAGATATTTTAGAACTTCCCAGATTAATAAGTGAAAGCTATTCTGGAAAAAACTTTTATATAGTTGATGATATATACGCAACAGGAAATACTTTAAAAGCAATTAAACAAGGTATTGAAAAATCAGGTGGAAATGTTGTTGGTGAAGGTGTTATTATGAATATAAAAGAACTAAATGATAATGATGATATATTTTCACTAATTGATATAAATGAGGATTAACTTAAGCGGAGGTTATAAATATGACTGAACTTCTATCTCCTGTTCGGAGATTTTGAATGTTTAAAATCAGCTATTCAAAATGGTTGTGATGCGGTATATCTAGGAGCATCAAGCTTTAGTGCTCGAGCTAAAGCTACAAATTTTGATTTAGATGAATTAAAAGAAGCAATTAAATATGCAAAATTAAGAAATGTGAAAGTTCATTTGGCATTAAATACTCTAATAAAAAATGATGAATTTGAAGATGCTGTTAAATTAGCTGTAACAGCTTACAATTTTGGAGTTGATGCAATAATAATTCAAGATTTAGGATTAGCAAAATATTTAAAAGAAAATTATCCAGAAATAACTTTACATGCTAGCACTCAAATGACAGTACATAATTTAGATGGTGTAAAACAATTAGAATCTCTTGGGTTTTCAAGAGTTGTTTTAGCTAGAGAGCTTTCTATAGATGAAATAAAGTATATTAGAGAAAATTCTTCTGTTGAGTTAGAAGTATTTATTCATGGTGCTCTTTGTATATCATACTCTGGTCAATGCTTACTTTCTAGCATGATTGGTGGTCGTTCTCGGAAATCGCGGTTCTTGTGCTCAGCCTTGTAGACTTCCTTATGAACTTTATGAGAATGATAGTTTATTAGATAAAGGTTATCTACTTAGTCCAAAAGATAATTTTGGAATTAGTTATTTACCAGAACTAATAAAACTTGGAATTGATTCTTTTAAAATTGAAGGAAGAATGAAAACTCCTGAATATGTTGGAGTTGTGACAAAATTTTATAGAAAATATATAAATCTAGTTTTAGAAAATAAAAATAAAGATACTAATTATATAAAAGATTTAATAAATTCTAAACTAGATATAAAAAATTCAAACACTTTTTTAAGTGATAAAGAAGAAATAACTCAAGTCTTTAATCGTGGAGGCTTTTCATCTGGACATTTTAGTTCTGAAGCAAATCTAGATTTAATATTTAAAGAAAAACCAAATAACATGGGAATTTATATTGGAAAAATAATTAATATAAATCAAAATAAAGGTCATATTAAATTAAAATTAGAAGATACTCTATCAATTGGTGATAGAATTTCAATTGATGATGAAAACTATACTGTATCTGAACTAATGATGAATAATGAAAATTTTCAATCTTTAGACAAAGAAAATATTGTTACAATCGGAAGAATGAAAGGAAAAATTCTAAATGGTGCAAAAATCTATAGAATTTCTTCTTCAAAATTAAATAAAAGCATTTCTCCTACTTTTTCTGAAAATAAAGAATTCAAAAAAATTCCTTTAAATGGAGAAATAATTATAAAAGAAAACATACCTATAACTTTAAAAGTATGGTCTAATATTGGATTTTACAAGAATCTTGAATATACTGCAAAACTAGAAATTATCCCTCAAATAGCTCAAAAGCAACCTATCTCTAAAGAAAAAGTACATGAACAAATTTCAAAGACTGGTAATACATGTTTTGAATTTAAAAATTTAGAATTTATTATGTCAGATAATTTATTTTTACCTTTAAAAGAGCTTAATAATATAAGAAGAATTGCACTTGAAGGGTTACAAAATTTAGTTATTAATAAATTTACTCATAATTTAAAAATTAAAAAAATAGAAACTTTAAAAACTATATCAAAAACTCATAGTGAAAAACAGTCCATTTCCATACTTTTAAACATCTATAACCCTGAATTTAAATATGAGTCATTACAAAATATTGATAAATTGTATATACCTATTACCTTTTTTTTAAATTCCAAATATATAGAAAGACTAAAAATTACAGTATCAAAATTTAATACATATATTTATATGCCAAGTGTTTTAAAAGATAATAAAATAAATTCTATTAATTTTGATAAAATTATAAAAGAATTTAATATAAAAGGTTTTGTAATTTCACATATTTCACAAATTTTAAAACTACAAAAATATGACTTAGAATTAATTGGAAATTATACATTAAATATATATAATAATTTTTCTATTGATTTTTTAAAGGGATTAAATTTAAATTGTTATACTCCTTCGGTAGAATTAAGTAATGATGAAATAATTAATATCATAGATAATTCTAATCTAGATTCGGAAATTATAGTATATGGAAAAATACCTGTTATGACAAACAATTATTGTTTTATTGGAAATTCAAATAAATGCTATAAAAACTGTAAAAGAAAATGTGAATCGAATAGTATTTTTTACTTCAAAGATAGACTTAATTGTAAATTTAGAATTATACCAAATTCAATTTTAGGTATGACAACAATTTTTAATAACAAAACATTATCTCTCACTACTAAAAATTTAAATCCCAATTATTTTAGAATAGACATTTTAGATGAGAACGTAGATGAAATACAAAAAATAATAAATAATATAGTAAAAACAGCGTGATTTAAATATCATGCTGTTTTTATATAATAAAAATATATTAACGATTTCTTCCTCTACCTCTTCCTCTGCCACCTCGACTTAAATCTAATATTTTTTCTCTTTCTCTTTGCTCACGCTCTTCTCTTTCTTCTTTTTCCAATTCTTTTTTAGTTATTTTAAAATTATTATCAAATCTACCACGAGTTCCTATTCTTGTGGCTCTAACTAATATATTAGAATTTTTATAAAACTCTTTAGTTACAATAACTCGTGAATAAGCATATTTGCTTTTTAACTTTCTTACATATAAATCAGCCATTTTTTCCATTTCAAATCTATCTTTAAAATCTGATAACATAAAAATTTTTCTTTCTAATTCTTGTTCCATCTTTACTCCTTTTAAAATTATATTCTTTCTTTTTTTCTAATACTCAAAAATTTATTTATTTCTGCTCCTAAAAAAATTATATAAAAAACAAAATATACCCAAATCATAATTGTAAATATAACAGTTAAACTACCATAAGTAACTGAATAACTAAATACATTTATAAATGATACTAAAAATGAAATTATATTTAACGAAATTGATGCAAATAGAGCTCCCCAAACTTGACTTTTTATTTTAATTTTATGACCTGGTAAAAATTTATATAATATTAAAAACAAAATAAAAACTATAAATATAAGAGCAAATCTTGTAATAATTTCTGATATAGCATTATAGCTTTGCAAAACACCAAATCTTTCTTGCAAAGTTCCTATAATACTTCTTCCAAAAACCATTCCAACTAATCCGTACAATAATAAAAATTATAAATACTAATGTTTTAACCAAAGATATAAATCTTAAATATATAAAAGATCTTTTTCGACTATCGCTAAAATTGTAAATCTTATGCAATCCTTTTATCAATGCATATAATCCTTTAGCTGATGCATATAGCGTAAATATAAGAGATATAGAAATTGTTCCAATTGATTTTGAATATATTTCTTTTACAATTCCTAAAACAAAACCATTCATATTTTCTGGAACCATTTCTGATATTATATTAAATAACTGATCTGCAGTAATATTAGTATATTGAAGTAATGTCAAAACTAAAATTACAAATGGCACAAATGATAACATTATATAATAAGCACATTGCGCTGAAGATTCGCTAATATGGTCATCTTCTAAATTCTTTATAATCTTTTTTATACTTTCCCAAAGATCTTCAAAAAAGATTGATAATTTATCCTTAATATCCATTAAAATTCCCTCTTTTAAATTATAGATGAATATTATCATAAAAATACATTTAATTCAATAAAATTTTTTAAAAAAATTAGCACTCTACTATTGACATTGCTAAAATGTGGTGGTATAATATCTTACGTAAAGGGAAATAATATCCCAAATAAATATAAGTGCTTAAGCCAAAAATAAGAAAAATAAAAGTTTTTCCTATTATAAAGCTAGTCAACACTAAAGAAAGGAATGATTTTTATGATGATGTTACCAAGAAAAAGAAATAATTATGATTTATGGGATGAGATGTTTGGAATAGACCCATTTTTTACAGGTGAGAGCAATAAAATAATGAAAACAGATATCAGGGAGAAAAAAGACAAATATGTAATTGAAATTGATTTACCTGGATATGAAAAAGATAATATTAAAATTGAAATTGAAGATGGATATTTAAGTATCCATGCTACAGCTAACAGCTCAAAAGACGAAAGTGACGACGAAGGTGAATTCGTAAGAAAAGAAAGATATTTCGGAGAATGTTCAAGAAGCTTCTATATTGGTGATGATATTACAGAAGAAGATATTAGAGCTTCATTCAAAAATGGAACATTAAAAATTGAAGTACCTAAAAAAGAAGCAAAAAAAGAAATACCAGAAAAGAAATATATTGCAATTGATGACTAATACTCACTAACAAAAATTCCCTCTAAACCGATTAGAGGGAATTTTTTTATTATATTTATTTTTATACTTCTTCTAAAGTTACTCCTAAACCTTCTTCAACAGCATCAATAAAGTCTTGAATATTTTCAGATTCTGGATCTATATTATATGTATCATATAATGAATCAAATCCTTCTTCTGTAACATACATTTCAATTATTCCATCTTCAATATACATATCTACATATTGTTCCATTTCTTCATTATATGATAGCATTGATTCCATCATACTTTCAAAATATGGAAGCCATTCATCTTCAAAATCTTGATATGTATCATATTCATATCCTTCTGATGTTAACTCATCTCCATATTCCTCATACATTACTTTTAAAGCATCTGAAATATCAATATGAAATACTATTTCAACTGCTTTATTATCTAACGCAAAAAGATTTATTTCTAATTTTATAGAATCATATAAATCATAATATTCATCTGTTGGATCATATCCACTAATTTCTGCTGATGTAACACATCCATAATATTGAACTGTTTCTGACTCTAGTGATTCTTCAGATAAACGAGAAGGATCAACTAATGTAGTTATTTCTTTTTCCTCATTTTCTTCTGCTTTTGCTTCATCTTTATTGTCTGAGCTATCTTCATCATCTGATGAAATCCATCCTAATTCTTCAAAAGGAGCTAAATAATCTTCTCCTGTAACTACCATTCTTACTGCTAAAACAGTTGCTCCACCAGCTACAACACCAATAATTACAATTAAAACTATAACTATTGCTGCAATTCCTGCTGAATTTTTTAAAAATTTGTCCATAATCAAAATCCCCTTTTCTTAAAATTTTTCAATACATATTTAGTATAACATTTAATATTTATTAATTCAATATTTTTTTTAAACTTCTTTTAATTCTATACCTGTTTCATCTTCCATAGCGCTAATAATTTCATCTAAACTATCATCTGGATTAGTATCAAATTCTTCATATAATGAATCTAATCCTTCTTCTGTAACATACATTTCAATTCTTCCATCTCCAACATATATATCTACATATTCACTATCTGTTGAATCTATTAAAGTTTCTTTCATTTGCTCTGCATATGATTCAAAATATTCTATGTATGCCTCTTCAAATTCTTCATATGTTTCATATTCAAAACTTTCTTGATTACTTTCATATGCTAATTTTACATAGTCCATAAAATCTATTTTTATAACTACTTCTATTACTTTATCATCTAAAACAAAAACACTTAATTCCATTTTTAATGAATCATACAAATCATAATTTTCATCTGATGGTGAATAACCATATTCCTCTGCCATAGAAAGACTTCCATAATACTGCTTAACTCCAGGGCTCTTGACTTCTTCTGATAATCTAGATGTATCATCAAAATATTTTATATTTTCTTCATCTTTTTTATCAGAATCTGTAACTTGTTTATCATCATTTTCTGTTTCTTCATTATTATCTGATGAAATCCATCCTAATTCTTCAAACGGTGCTAAATAATTTTCACCTGTAACTATCATTCTTACTCCTAAAATTGTTGCTCCACCAGCTACAACACCAACGATTACTATTAAAACTATAACTATTGCTGCAATTCCTGCTGAATTTTTTAACAATTTATTCATAATAAAATCCCCTTTTCTTAAAATTTCTCAATACATATTTAGTATAGCATTTAATATTTACTAATTCAATATATTTACTATATAATTTTAAAACTAATAAAGACATGCTATATGCATGCCTTTACCTATTCTCTTAAAAGATTAGTCCATAAATTGGAAACATATTCAAACATATTTAATGAATTCATTTTTTTAACCTCTTCTTCTGCAATTAAATTACTAGTACCTATAAGTTCATCATTTAAGTAAAAATTAACTTTTCCTAAGACATCTCCTTTACTTATTGGAGCTACTATATCTTCATTTATTATAATTTCATTTTTAATTCCATCTGAATTTCCTTTTTTTATTACTGTTCCATTTGTACTTTCATAAACTAAATTTACATTATTTATAACACCTTTTTGCACTGATACATTTTGCACTATTTCATCCTTAGAAGAAGTCTTTATAAATTCATAATTTGAGAATCCATAATCCAAAAGTGTTTTGGCATTATTTATCCTTTCTTGTGAAGATGGAGCTCTCATTACAACAGCAATTAAAGAAAGATCATTTCTCGTCGCACTTGCAGATAAATTATATAGTGCTAAACTTGTAGATCCTGTTTTTAAACCTGTTGCTCCTTCATACGTTCTAATTAACTTATTTGTATTTACTAATTCTGATTCTCCATCTCTTAATGTATCCATCCATATTGTTGTATAATTTGTTATCTCAGGATATTTATTTAGTAATTCTTTAGACATTAATGCAATATCATAACTTGAAGTAAGATGCCCATCTTCATCTATTCCATGACAATTTTTAAAAACTGTATCATTCATTCCAAGCTCTTTTGCCTTATCATTCATTTTCTGTACAAAAGCCTCTTCTGTTCCTGCAATATATTCTGCCATTGCAACAGAGCAATCATTTGCAGATACAACACAAATTGCTTTTAACATTTCATCTACAGTTAAGCTCTCTCCTACTTCAAGCCAAATTTGGGATCCTCCCATACTGGCTGCATTTTCGGAACATGAAACTTGAGTGTCTAAAGTAATCTGACCACTATGAATTGCTTCCATAATAAGCAAAATTGTCATAATCTTTGTAACTGATGCTGGTCTTAATTGAGCATGAGCTTCCTTTTCATATAAAATTGTTCCTGTAGTTTGTTCAATTAGAATTGCACTTTCACAAGTAAGATCTAAAAAGTCACCTGTATTTTCTTCAGATGATGTTTCAATTGCATTATCACTCCAAACATATTCAGAATCTCCAAAATAATATGAATAACAACATGCATTTTGCAAAATAAAGCTCATACTAAAACATATTATTAAAACATTAACAAACATTTTATATTTCATAAAACTCCTCCTAAAAGTCATATACTTTTCCATTACTTTATTTAATTATATTTGGGCATATTTAAAATATTCCTTTTTATAAATAATTAAAATTAATAATAAAAATCATTAAGTATACACATAACTAAAAAAAAATCATAAAATATATTGTTAACATAAATACTAAGACGAGGAGTTTTAATATGGAAATTATAAAAACTATTTTTGGAATACTTATACCTTTTTTTGGAACAGTTTTGGGATCTGCTGTGGTCTTTGCTTTTAGAAAAAACATTAATACTAAAACACAAAGTATATTTCTTGCTTTTTCTTCTGGAGTTATGATTGCAGCATCTATATGGTCACTTATTATTCCTGCTATAGATATGTATCCTGGAAATTTTGGATGGATTATAGTAAGTTTTGGAGTTTTAATTGGTAGTTTATTTATAACTTTTACTGATTATTTTTCAAAGACTAATATTAATAATAGTAAAACAAAAAAACTTTCTTTTGCAATAATACTTCATAATATTCCTGAAGGAATGGCTGTTGGCATTGTATTTGCATCTAGCTTAAAAGAAAATTTTGGAGTAGAATTTATGTCAGCACTAATGCTTTCAATAGGAATTGCTATTCAAAATATTCCTGAAGGAATGGCAATTTCTCTTCCATGTAAATCTGAAGGAGTTTCAAATAAAAAATCTTTTTTATTAGGTGTGCTTTCTCGGAATTGTAGAGCCAATTGCAGCTTTGGTAACACTTCTAATTAGTAGTATTATAAGTTCTATTTTACCATTTTTACTTTCTTTTGCAGCTCGGAAGTATGTTATATGTTGTTATAAATGAATTAATTCCTTTTTCACATGAAAATAAAAAAAATGCAAAACTTGCAAGTTTTTTTGTAATTATAGGATTTATTATAATGATGACTTTAGATATTGTTTTATCATAAAAAAGCTCTCCTTTTGGAGAGTTTTTTAACTACTTACTGATACAACACATGTATCCTTATATTCAGTTCCATCTACTAATTTTACTGTTATAGTTACAGTTGAAGTTCCTGCTTTTAATGCAGAAAGTTCAAAATCATTTGTAATTTCATTTTTTAAAATTTCTAATATTGTTGTATCACTTGATGTAATTTCTATATCTGATATCATTGTATTTGAAATATTACTATCTATTATATATGATGGTAAAATTCTTTCCCCAGCTTCCATTTGTATATCTTCAATAGAAACTCCAGTTACCATTACATTACTTTCTAAAGTAGTAAGTATTTCACCATCAACTAATATCTCACAATAAATTGTAGCTGTTCCAAATTCATTTGAAGTTAAAGTTGCTTCTAATTTATTTTCCGGATCGTTTTCAATTGATACAACATTTGTATTAGAAGAGCTCCAATTAATTTCAAATCTATCAGGATTTTCTTCATATCTCTCATCTATTGTTAATATTAAATCTTCAGTTTCATCTAAAGAATCAAAAGTTACATCTTCTAAATTTAAAGATGGGTCAAATACATCTATTTCTATTCCTTTTGCAGCTCTACCATTATTCTCAATTACAGTTAAATATATTTTACCTGCATTTGTTGCTTCAATTGTTATCGGATATGCTCCAAAAGATGAATTTATATTATTAGAAACTCTAGCATCAATTCCATTACCTGTTTCAACTTTAGCAATTAATCGTAAATTTCCAGCATTTCCATATTTTTGTGCATAAATAGTTTCAGATTCTCCTTCCATAAAATTCAAATGGGTTATTTCAGTATTTGTTAAAGGATCAATTACATCTATATCTGTTAAATACACTATTAATGTAGCATTTTTTTCTTCAGAAGATTCATAACTTGATATTGTGGCATTAATTTCAAATGATAAAGTTGTTGCTTCAATATTAGAATTGCTTGTTATAATACCATTATCTAAAGTAAAATAATTCTCATATCCACTAGTAGTTACTGTATAATCTATTTTTCTAGGAACAGCCATACTTCCATCTTCAGTTTGAAAAGTCATATAATCTTGCAAATCTAGTGATAATCCGCCCATTGGCAAATAAACATCTCTAACTGTTACTATATCTATAGGATGTTTTAAATTATACTCTGTATCTTTATAGTTTAATGGCAAAGTATAATATGTTGTCCCTTGTAAAGTAACTCCTTCTACATAATATATCGTATGACTTTGTTCATTTATTATATATTGCCCATCATTTTCCAAAGAAATATTATCAAATAGTTCTAAATCTAAATTATAATAAGTAGCTTGTCCTACTCCTGATTCATCATTATAATCATTTGGATTTACTAAACTATCTTGATCTGTAAAAGTTCCATCTTTAGTTACAAAATTTATATTGTCATCTAAATTATCTCCGACAGTTATTGTAGCATATTCATCACCTACTGGAAGCTGTCCATTTTCCATATAATAAACTGCAACTTTATCATTTAAAGTTCTTATATCATTATATAATTTATTTAATCCTCTTATCCTTAAACTAGTATATGCCGTATAAGTTAATGTTGATAATAAAATAAGCATAACTAAAACTGTTATAATCATTGTAACCAAAGTTAAACCTTTATTATTCTTTAGCATATTAGAATTCCCCTTTATCTAAAATTCAAAATAATTATATACTTAATATTTTTTTATTTCAATACAAATTTTAAAACAAAATAAAAAATAACCTACTTTAAAAGTAGGCTATCTTCTATATCTCTTATACATTTGCTCCAGCTCTTTTGATTTTTCCTGAACGCAAACATTTTGCACAAACTGACACCTTTTTAACTTCTCCGTTAATTTCTGCTTTAACAGTTCTTAAATTTGGTTTTACTGGTTTTACAGTTCTTTTACTTATATGTGAACGTGTAATACTAAGTTGATTTCCAAAAGATGTTTCTTTTCCACAAACTACGCATTTTGCCATGATTAAAGCACCTCCATATCCTTTAAATTATAAACTGACTATTACATAGTTTAACACAAATAAATTCAAAAGGCAAGCTTTTTAAAGAACTTTTTTAGTATTTTAACATCTTTTTTAAAACAAATATTAATAATTTTCAGCTTTTATTTCAAAAAATGATTTTGGATGGCTACAAACTGGGCATATTTCAGGAGCATCTTTTCCTACAACTATATGTCCACAATTTCTACATTTCCATATTTTATCTCCATCTTTGCTAAATACTAATCCATTTTCAACATTTTCTAATAATTTTAAGTATCTCTCTTCATGCTCTTTTTCTATTTTTGCAACAGATTCAAATAAATAAGCTATTTTATCAAATCCTTCTTCTCTAGCTTCTTTGGCCATTCTATCATACATATCTGTCCATTCGTAATTTTCACCTTCAGCTGCTGATTTTAAATTTTCTTCAGTAGATTTTATATCTCCACCTTCTAATAATTTAAACCATAATTTTGCATGTTCTTTTTCATTTGCAGCTGTTTCTTCGAATATTGCAGCTATTTGCTCATATCCATCTTTTCTAGCTTTACTAGCAAAATATGTATATTTGTTTCTTGCTTGTGATTCACCAGCAAAAGC
>CALXVK010000051.1 GCA_944391975.1 uncultured Clostridia bacterium | reverse complement strand
TCTTTTAAATTATAATCAGTTTGACCATGTCTAACAAAATAAATATTTTTCATATTTTATCCTTTCATTTTTAATTCAAAATCGCACTGCACTAACTATTCACACGAGAAGCAGTAAAATACGCTTTTTCATGACTGAAAAATTGATGAGGCGTACATAGTGTACGTTGATTCAATTCTGAAGAAGTGAAAATGTGTAGATTGCTGTTTCTCGTGTGAACTAAATTAATAGCCGGGTTTTTCTAATAAATGAAACATATTCCTCTTATAATCTTCAACACCTGGTTGATTAAATGGATTAACTCCAAGTAAGTTTCCAGACATTGCACATGCTTTTTCGAAGAAATAGATAAGTTCTCCCATTGTTTCTTCTTTTAATTCATCTATTTCTATTTTAATATTTGGAACATTTCCAGACACATGTGCTAAAATAGTTCCTTCCATAGCTTTAGAATTTACATATCCAAGAGTTTTTCCTGCCAAATAATTTAATCCATCTAAATCAGTATCGTCTGGCATTATTTTAATTTCTGAACTATTTTTCTCAATTGATATAACTGTTTCAAATAGAGTTCTTTCACCTTGTTGGATATATTGTCCCATTGAATGCAAATCTGTTGTTAAATCAACACCTGCAGGGAATATTCCTTTTAAATCTTTTCCTTCACTCTCTCCAAATAATTGCTTCCACCATTCTGTGAAATAATGTAATTTTGGTTCATAATTAGCTAAGATTTCAATCTTTTTATTTGAATTATATAATAAATTTCTACATACTGCATATTTATAGCAATCATTATATTTAACACTGCTTTCAGCATATTTATCTTGAGCTTCTTTCGCTCCTTGCATAAGTTTATCAATATCAATTCCGGCAGTTGCAATTGGAAGAAGCCCTACAGCTGTTAAAACAGAATATCTTCCACCTACATTATCTGGTATAACAAAAGTTTCATAATGCTCTTCATTAGCTAAAGTTTTTAAAGCACCTTTCTGTTTATCAGTTGTAACATAAATTCTTTTTCTTGCTTCTTCTACTCCATATTTAGTCTCTAAAACCTCTCTAAAAACTCTAAAAGCAATAGCTGGTTCTGTTGTTGTTCCTGATTTTGAAATAACATTTATTGAAATATCTTTATCTGCTACAAAATCTAATAAATCATTTAAGTAAACTGGACTTAAATTACAACCAGCATATACAATCTGAGGAGTTTTTCTTTTGGAATCTGGCATACTATTATAAAAAGAATGTGAAAGTCCTTCTATAACAGCTCTTGCGCCTAAATAAGATCCTCCAATTCCAATAACAACTAAAACATCTGAATCTTTCTTTATTTTTTCTGCTGCTTTTTTTATTCTTGCAAATTCTTCTTTATCATAATCAGTAGGAAGATTAAGCCATCCTAAAAACTCTTTTTCATCTCCAGATTTTTTATTCATTTCATTATGAATTCTTTCTACATCCTCAGCATAATGTGAAATCATTTTATCATTTATACTAGAATTTTTTAAATTTAATTTAATCATCCAACTTTCCTCCTTTTAAAGATTAATATCAATTATTTAACACTATTATTTTAAAGACTAAAATATTTTAACCTTTTCAATAATTAGAATTTTATCATAAAAAAACACAAAAGTATATGTTTTTTCTGTAAATTTTTATTTATCTACTATAAGATAGACAAAAAATTAAGGTCACCAAAAAGTGACCTTAATTTTCTAATGAAATGATATGTATTGATTAAATTATTGATTTAAAACTAAACTTATAAGCATCCCTCCTATAAATATTATTAATTTAAATATTGATATTTATTTTAATATTAGGTATATGAAATAAAAAAATATTGAATAAAATACACTTTAGAAAAAAGCACTTAATTTATAATTTTTAAAAATTTTTGGAAACATAAACTTAGAAAACAAATTTTTAAGAATTTAAATATACAAGAAAATAAATTATTATCATAACTTAAGTGTTTAAATTTTAGAATCAAATATATTAATATGAAAAATAAAACAAAAATAGAAAATAAAAAAGCTAATGAGATTTAGCACATATTTTTATGAACTAAAATTATGTTATAAATAAACATCATCTCATTAGCTTTTATAATTATTATAAAACCTTAATATTACATAAATATACTTAAATATTTAAACCAATATAAGTATACTACATAATTATATTTTTTGCAAGTATTTTTAATTATTTTTTAATTGCACAAACTTTTGTTACTCTAATTCAAACGCACCAGTGTAAAGTTGATAATATACTCCTTTTTGTGAAATCAAGAAATCATGCTCTCCTCTTTCAATAATTCTGCCATGATCTAAAACCATTATAGCTTTTGAATTTCTAACAGTTGAAAGTCTATGAGCTATTACAAAAACCGTTCTTCCTTCCATCAATTTATCCATACCATCTTGAACAATTTTTTCTGTTCTTGTATCAATACTTGATGTTGCTTCATCTAAAATCATAACAGGAGGATCTCCTGCTGCCGCTCTTGCAATTGAAATTAACTGTCTTTGACCTTGAGAAAGTTCTGAACCATTTCCGGTTAAAACAGTATCATAACCATTTGGAAGTCTCATTATAAAATCATGAGCATTTGCAAGCTTTGCTGCTGCAATAACCTCTTCATCAGTTGCCAATTTATTTCCATATCTAATATTTTCTTTTATTGTTCCTGTAAATAAATTAACATCTTGAAGAACCATGCCTAATGATCTTCTTAGATCACCCTTCTTAATTTTAGTTATGTTGATTCCGTCATATCTAATTTTTCCATCTTCAATATCATAAAATCTATTAAGTAAATTAGTAATAGTCGTTTTTCCAGCACCTGTTGCTCCAACAAAAGCTATCTTTTGACCTGGCTTTGCATATAAAGAAATATTATGTAAAACTATTTTATCTTTACTATATCCAAAGACAACATTAACTAATTCAATATGTCCTTTTAATTCTACATAAGTTAAAGTTCCATCATGATGTGGATGTTTCCATGCCCACATTCCAGTTCTTTCTTCTGTTTCAACGATCTTTCCATCTACTTTTTTAGCATTTACTAAAGTAACATATCCTTCATCTTTTTCTGGTTCTTCATCCATCATCTCAAATATTCTACCAGCTCCAGCTAAAGCAAGAATTACTGAATTTAAGTTATTCATAATTTGATTTATAGGTTGAGCAAAATGTCTTGTAAGTTGTAAAAATGAAATTAAAGTTCCAACTGTAAGTGAAATTGTTCCATTAAGTGTTAAGACCGTTCCTACTATAGCTATTAAAACATATTGCAAATTTCCTAAGTTTATTGCAATTGGTCCCATAATATTTGCGTATTTATTTGCTTTATACATATCATAATTTAATTTGTCATTTAATTTATCAAATTCTTCCTTAGCTTTCTCTTCATGAGTAAATACTTTTATTACTTTTTGACCATTTAACATCTCCTCTATAAAACCATCGACTTCTCCAAGTGATTTTTGTTGATTTATGAAATGTTTTGAACTCTTTCCTGCGACAAATTTGGTAGTAAGAACTATTAAAAAAGTAAAGAACACTACAAGCAATGCCATTATTGGATTTAAATAAAGCATAGCAATAAATATTGCAATAAGAGTCATAACACTTGAAATTAGCATTGGTAAACTTTGAGAAATCATTTGTCTTAAAGTATCTGTATCATTAGTATAATGACTCATTATATCTCCATGTGAATGTGTATCAAAATATCTGATTGGTAATTTTTCCATTTTATCAAACATTTCATCTCTTATTTTCTTTAAAACACCTTGAGAAATAACAGTCATAATTCTATTATATAAAAATGTACAAATAACTCCAATTAAATATATTATAGTCATTATTCCTATCATTTTTAGTAGACCTGTATATACAGGATTTTCTTCTCCAAGTAAAGGTATTATATAATCATCAATTATTCTTTGTAAAAAGAGAGAACCTGAGCTATTTGCAACACTACTAATTACTATACATATAAATACTATAATAAATAGTTTTTTGAAATTTTGCGTAACATAACGCAAAAGCCTTTTTGTTGTTCCTTTTCTAATTTTCTGTTTATTCATATTAACCTCATTCCTTATTAAATATTGTATTTACTTCTTGTTTAAACATTACTCTGAGTTTGTGACTCATATACTTCTCTATATATTGCGTTATTTTTAAGAAGCTCTTCATGTGTTCCCATTCCATTTATTGTTCCATTGTCCATAACAATTATTTTGTCACAATCTTCTATTGATGAAATTCTTTGAGCAATAATTATTTTTGTTGTATCTGGAATTTCTTCTTTAAATGCTTTTTGAATTAATTTATCTGTTTTAGTATCTACAGCAGATGTAGAATCATCTAATATTAATATTTCAGGTTTTTTTAGTAATGCTCTTGCGATACAAAGCCTTTGTTTTTGTCCACCAGATACATTAGTTCCACCTTCTTCAATATAAGTATCATAACCTTTTGGAAATTGACTAATAAATTCATCAGCTTGCGCTAATTTGCAAACTCTTTCAACTTCTTCATCTGAAGCATTTTCATTACCCCAGCGAATATTTTCCTTTATAGTTCCTGAAAACAATACATTTTTCTGTAAAACACATGCAACCTGGTCTCTTAGAGCTTTTATGTCATATTTTTTTACATTTTTTCCACCAACAGATAATGTACCTTCAGTAACATCATATAATCTTGGAATTAAATTTACTAAACTTGATTTTCCGCTACCAGTTCCACCTATAATTCCAACTGTTTCTCCAGATTTTATACTTAAGTTGATATTTTTTAAGCATTCTTTCTTTTTATCATCAATATAACTAAAACTTACATTCTTAAATTCAATAGAACCATCTTTAACTTTTTCAATCGGTTTTTCTGGATTTTTAATATTTGGCTCTTCTTCTAAAACTTCTACAATTCTTTCAGCTGATGATCTTGAAATTGTAATCATAACAATTACCATAGATAGCATCATTAAACTTGTTAATATCTGAATTGAATATGTAAACATAGTCATAAGTTCACCTGTAGTTAATTCTATCATATTTGTAGAAACTATAATTTTAGCTCCAAACCATGAAATAACTAGCATACAAGCATACATACAAAATTGCATTAAAGGACTATTAAATGCTAATATTTTTTCGCCTTTAGTATAGTTTTGATATATGATTTCTGAAACATTTCCAAACTTTTTCTTTTCTTCTTCCTCTATAACAAATGATTTAACAACTCTAATTCCTGATACATTTTCCTCAACAACATTATTTAAATGATCATATGTATTAAAAACTTTTTTCATATATGGATGTGCTTTAGTTGAAATTATGAAAAGTCCAACTACTATTATTGGCACAACTATTAAAAATACAATTGATAATTTAGCACTTATAGATATTGCAAAACAAAGTGATATTATAAACATAAGTGGTGTTCTTACTGCAATTCTTATTAACATTTGATATGCCATTTGAACATTACTAACATCTGTTGTAAGTCTTGTTACTAAACTACTTGTAGAAAATTTATCAATATTTGAAAAAGAAAAGTCTTGAACTTTATAATATAAATCCTTTCTTAAATTTTTAGCAAATCCACTAGATGCTTTAGCAGCACATATTCCAGACAAAGTACCAAATATAAGTGATAAAATCGCACATAACACTAGTTCTAAACCTAATTTAAAAACCATGTTCATTTCACCACCATATATACCATCATCTATCAAATCTGCCATAAGTAAAGGAATTATAACTTCTAGTATTACTTCACCAGCTACAAATAATGGCGTTAAAATTGATGTTAACTTATACTCTCGTATAGATTTTGCTAATCTTTTAATCATAATTTTTTAGTCTTTAAAAAGACTATAATTCAACTCCTTTCTTTCATTAATTAAATCCCCTATATATAAATTTAGACAATTTTTATAAAAGTCTAAATTACTAGCGATTACAAATTAATAGAGTCCTTTTAATAATTTAAAAGGATTCTATATTTTATTTTTTAAATTCTTTCATAATCTACAAATGAATATTCTAGATTATCATCTTTACTTTCTACTCTTTTAACTTCTTTCCACTTTTCATGATTTACTGGAGGAAATACGCTATCTCCTTCAAAGTTTTTATCTATTTCTGTTATATACATTTTTGTAACATAAGGCATAAGCAAACTATAAATCATTGCACCACCTATTACAAAATTTTCTTCATCACTTTCTATATATTTTTTTATCTCATCAATAGAATGCACAATTTCAACATTTTCATCATGAACTTTAAAATCTGGATTATGTGATAAAATTACATGCTTTCTATTTGGTAAAACTCTTCCAATAGAATCAAAAGTTTTTCTTCCCATTATTATTGTATGACCAGTTGTTAAAGATTTAAACCTTTTTAAATCCTCTGGAATATGCCATAAAAGTTTATTATCTTTTCCAATTATATTGTTTTTTGCTTTTGCTACTATTATACTTAACATTTTTTATCCATCCTAACATTTATTTTTTATTCAGCAACTGGAATTTTGCCTAATTTTATTTCTTTATTATAATCATATCCTTGAATTTCAAAATCTTCTACTTTAAAATCATAAAAATTTTTAGTTGGATTATTTATAATTAATTTAGGGCTAACATCCATTGATTTTGCTTCAATTAATTTTTTTACAAGCGGAATATGTCTATCATAAATATGACAATCTCCAATATTATGAGTTAAAGTTCCAACTTCTAAACCAGAGACTTGTGCAAACATGCAAAGTAAAGCTGCATATTGCATAGTATTCCATCCATTTGCTGCTAGCATATCTTGAGAACGTTGATTTAAAATAAGATGTAATTTACCTTCTTTTACTAACCATTGTGTTCCATATACACATGGTTCTAAAGCCATATCTTTAAGCTCCGCATGATTAAATATATTTGTCATAATACGTCTACTAGATTGATCATTTTTTAATAAATATAAAACATAATCAACTTGATCCATTTCTTTTATTCCATCTTTTGTTTTAAATTCATATTTTTTACCCATTTGGTATCCATAAGCTTTACCAATAGTTCCATCTTCCTGCATCCATTGATCCCAAATATGAGAATTTAAATCTTCTATTCTATTAGATTTTTTTTGCCAAATCCATAAAACTTCATCAATTGCTCTTTTAACAGTATTTGTATTATTTCTTAAAGTTATCATTGGAAATTCTTTTCCAACATCATATTTATTTGTAACACCAACAATTGAATAATAATTAGCCTCTGTACCATCTTCCCATCTTGTTCTTACATGAGTTCCCTCTGATGAATATCCATGTTCTATTATTTCTTTACATGTTTCTATAAAATTCTTATCAGCTTCAGTCATATTTACCCCCTAAACAAATACTTATTTTATATATTAATCCTGTAATTATATATCACTATTTTTAGTAAATGTAAAGTAAATATTTTTCAAAATATGACAAAAAACTTCAAAAAATAATATATTTTTAGATTATAATTTTTAATCAATCATATTACTAATAGCTATCATAATTCCTAATTTACCATACTCATATGTAAGTCCTCCTTGCATATAAGCTGTATAAGGCTTACAAATTGGTCCATCGCAACTAAGTTCAATAGTTGCACCAGGTGTAAAACTTCCACTTGCCATAATTTCTTTATATTGATAACCTGGCATATCATCTGGAACAGGAATTACATAACTTTCAATTGGAGAACCTTTTTGAATTCCTTGGCAGAATTTAACTAAATTATTTTCTGAACCTAAATCAATAGTTTGAATTATATCTGTTCTTTCCTCATTATATTTTGGCATTACATTTTTAAATCCAAACTTTTCAAGCATTCTGCTAGCAAACACCATTGATTTTAAGCTTGAAGCAACAACACTTGGAGCCATAAATAAACCTTTATAATAAGATAACAACTGATTAAAATTTGCACCTAATTCTTTACCTGCAGTTGGAAATGTAAGTCTCTCAGCAACTAAATGAATTAAATCTTTTCTTCCGACTACGTATCCTCCTGAAGTTGCAATACCAGCTCCCAAGTTTTTCATAAGAGAACTTACAAAGATGTCTGCTCCTACTTCTGTTGGCTCTTTATCTTCAACAAATTCTCCATAGCAATTATCAACCATAATAATTATATTTTTATCTATTTCTTTTATTAATTTTATAACCTTTTCAATTTTAGAAATAGTTAAACTTTTTCTTTGAGAATATCCTCTTGAACGTTGAATTTCAATTAATTTTATATTTCCTTTTTTAACTCTATCACGAATTTTATCATAATCAAAATCATTATCCACTAAATCTATTTGTTCATATTTTATACCATGTTTTATTAAAGAATTTTCACTATCCCCCTCTATACCTATAACACTTTTTAAAGTATCATAAGGTTCACCGGAAATACTAATCATCGTATCTCCATATTTTAAAAGACCAAAAAGAGTAATAGTTAAAGCATGAGTTCCAGCCATAATTTGAGGTCTGACTAAGCTATCTTCTGCTCCAAAAATTTGAGCATATACTTTTTCTAGCTTTTCTCTTCCCATATCATAAAAACCATAACCTGTAACTTCGTTAAAATCAACTGTTGATACTTTATTATCCTGAAAAGCTTTTAAAACTTTTTGACTGTTTTTTAAGCAATTCTTATCAATTTTCTCAAAAATAGGCTTCAAATCAGGTTCAATTTCTTCTGCCATACTAATTACTTCATCTTTTATTCCTAATTCTTTATACATCTTATTACCTCACTTTATCAAATTAAATTCTATAAATTAGTTTTAAACGTTTTTTTATTTACAATATAGTAGTGCGAGATAGAATTTATATTTTTCGAAGGGCAAAATCCCAACATCGAAGAAAATGTAATTTTCTACCTCGCCGGTCCCCACACAAGTTTTGCTACCTTCGAAAAATATAAATTCCATCAGGAGCGGAAAAATCTAAATCAATAAAAATATTATATAACTCAAACTTCGAAACTGAAAGCAACTAAATTAAACTATTTTACCTCCACCTAAAACAATATCATCAATATAAAATACTGCTGATTGTCCAGGAGTTATAGCTCTTTGAGGATCTTCAAATTTTACTCTAATATTTTTTCCTTCTTGGCTTATTCTAGCTTTAGCTAATCTTGATGAATATCTGGTTTTAACTTCTACTTCCATTTCATCTTTTATTTCATCAATTAAAAGTAAATTAATATCAGTAACTAAAATTTCATTTTTATAAAGTTTATCCTCTTCTCCAACAATAATTTCATTTTTTTCTTTATTAAATCCTAAAACAAAAAGAGGAACAGAATTTGAAATTCCAAGTCCTTTTCTCTGTCCGATTGTATAATTATATAGACCTGTGTGTTTTCCTAAAATTTTTCCATCTATATTTACTATATTTCCAACTTTTGGTTTTATATCAGAATTTTTTTCTAAAAATTCTTTGTAATTACCATTTGGTATAAAACATATATCTTCACTATCTGGTTTATTTGCAACTTTTAAATTTGCATCTTTAGCAATTGCACGTATCTCGTCTTTATTTTGAAAATCTCCAAGTGGAAAGATTATATGTTCTAATAATTCTTTTGGGATATTCCATAAAACATAGCTCTGGTCTTTTTTACCTGCATTTGATTTTTTCAAAACCCATCTTCCATATTTTTCACTATACTCAGTTTTTGCATAATGACCGGTTGCAATATAAAAACAACCTAATTCTTTTGCTTTTTCATACATAACTCCAAACTTCATATATCTATTACACTCAATACATGGATTTGGTGTCTTACAATTTGAATAACAATCTATAAAATTATCTATAACATGCTTTTTAAACTCTTCATTATAATTATATATATAATGTTCAATATTTAAAAAATCACAAATATTTTTTGCATCTTGATATGTATCTTTATTATCACTTTTAGAAAAAAGTTCTAGAGTTGCTCCTATTACTTCATATCCTTTATTTTTTAATATTAAAGCAGATACTGAGCTATCTACTCCCCCACTCATACCTAATAATACTTTTTTTTCTTCCATTTCATTTTCCATTCTATTATTATTATATATTAACCTAAATCGCTCACTAAACCGCATTCTGCAATTTAGTGAGCAAAAGAGTTATCTCATTCTCCTTCCTAAGAAATTATTTACCCTATCAGCAAACTTTTTATCTGGATCATGCAAAACAGAATTATCTGAATAGTCATAGGCGACTATCATTACTGAATATCCGTCTTCCCATAAAGTTATCTTCATTACTGATTTTCCAGAATTTGTTTCATCCGAAGATAGGATATACTTGCAATGTCTCATGCTTTGGTTCACATACATCCAAAGTTCTAAAAAAGACTTGTTTGTCAGGGTCAAAATAGCTTTTGGCAATGTTTTAGTCGCTCTGTAAAAGGCTTTAACAGCATTTTCTAAAACCGTTTCTGCCTCTTCAGAGACACATTTATTAGCAAAATCTTGTGCTAAAACTGGAACTCCGGAAATTTTATAATACTTTCCAGCGCCATAGTTTTTGACTGGTCTGCAAGCCTCTATTTCCCGGTTGAGTTGAGGTGGCTGAGTATTTTCAATTTTAAAAACTACAGCTGTTTCTTCTCCCTCATTGATAAAATTCACAATACCCATAACTTCTCTCCTTTTTCTCTTTTTTCTAACTATGGTCCCCCATTTACTTATATATTTTATAACACATATAGTTTTTATGTCAATTAAAATATATATTAATCTTGTTTAGTATTCTTTTCTATCATATCTTCTATTGTATGCCATGCTAAAAGTGCACATTTTACTCTTGCTGGCATATTAGAAACATTTTTAAAAGCTATAGCCTCTTCTAATTTTTCTAATTCTTTATCATCTTTAATTTCTCTTTTTATCATTCCTATAAATGTTTTTATAATTTCTCTTGCTTCTTCTATTGTTTTTCCTTTTAGAGTATCAATCATAACTGAAGTAGAAGCTTGAGAAATTGCACAACCGTGACCAGAAAAAGCCATATCTTCAATTACATTACCATTCATTTTTACTTCTAAAGATATTTCATCTCCACAATTAGGATTATGACCCATTTCTTTAAAATCAGCTTTGTCTAGCTTTCTTTTATTATATGAATTCATACTATGTTCCATAATTATTTCATTATACATTTGTTCAATATCATCCATATTATCTCTTTCCTTTTATAATTATTTTATATATTTTTTAAACATATTATAAGTCTTATTTAAAGCAAATATTAATTTATCTACATCTTCTTTGGTATTATATAAGTAGAATGAAGCTCTACAAGTTGAATCAATACCTAAAAATCTCATCAAAGGCTGTGCACAATGATTTCCGAGAACGTACACAAACTCCTTCAGAATCTAAGATACTTGCCACATCATGTGGATGTACTCCTTTTACATTAAATGAAATTACACTTGAATGATTTTCTTTATTTGGAGTTAAATACAATTCAAGAAAATTTAATTTTTTAAGTTCATCAATAGCATAATTTACAACTTCATTTTCTATTTTATATATTTCATCATATCCAATACTTTTAATATAATCAATAGCTGCACCTAATCCTATAACACCTTCTACATTTTGAGTCCCTGCCTCAAATTTATTTGGAAGTGGAGCAAAAGTCGTTTCTTGTTCATAAACATATTCTATCATATCTCCACCCATTAAAAACGGAGTCATTTTTTCCAAAATTTCTTTTTTACCATATAAAACTCCTATTCCTAAAGGTGCTAACATCTTATGACCAGAAAATACTAAAAAATCTGCATCTAATTTTTGGACATCAATTTTCATATGAGGTATACTTTGTGAAGCATCAACAATAACAACTGCTCCTTTTTTATGTGCATATTTTATAATTTTTTCTATATTATTTACAGTTCCAGTAACATTTGAAACATGAGTAATTCCGACTATTTTAGTTTTATCAGTAATTTTATTTTTTATCTCTTCAT
>CALXVK010000050.1 GCA_944391975.1 uncultured Clostridia bacterium | reverse complement strand
ACCCAATTGCTCTCTCTTGAATGATATTGTTTTTCAATATTATAAGCTGGAACAGTTTCAAAATTAATTCCTAATAATTCATATTTTTGTCCTGGTTCTACAACTAAAATTCTATTCTCTTCAAATCCCATTTTCAAGCATTTTATTAAACAATCTTCTGTTACTACTAAATAAGTATTATCTTTTCTTACCTTTTCTATATCTTCTTCTGAGAAATGATCATAATGAGAATGTGTAAAAAATATAATATCTGCATCTTTATAATCTTTCTTTATCTTAAATGGATCAACATACATAATAAGATGTTTATCAATTCTTATACTACTATGACATAAAACTTCAATTCCTGTTAACATTTAAAATCCCTCCAAGAAAATTAATAATTATAATATAGCATACTTATCTATTTTTTTCAATGGGTTTAATTAAAGTTTTTACTATAGTATATCTTTGTTATTTAGTTTTAAAACAATAAAAAAATTTAATTTAAGTATTGCAATATTAAAATATTTTTTGTATAATAGTTTCTGTTGATAGCAAATATAAATTCATAGGGGTATAGTGTTAATGGTAGCACATCGGTCTCCAAAACCGCCTGTGAGGGTTCGAATCCTTCTACCCCTGCCAAAAAAAGACTGAAAATTTAATTTTCAGTCTTTTTTTCATACTTTTTAGGACATTTTTTAAAAGTATTAATATTAAAATTCACCTAAAAAACTAAAATTCTATTTATATATTAGTTTATATCAATATACATTGCATATACTGATGGAACAGTTATAGAAGCTCCAGCAATAGATTCATAAGTATATGTTCCTAGATATTCTCCATATAATGTTATAATATCTCCTTCAAGAACTCTACTTTCCATATTGTTAGAATATGTATAACCTACTAAAATTGTATCACTATAATAAACTTCATTTAAATATTCATACCTATTTTCGGTTATATTTACTCTTAAAGTTAATTCATTATTATCTTCCATAACCTGTATAACTTCACCTGTAAATACAAAATTTTGACCTATATATAAATTAGGATTTCTAGCTAATGATTCATAATCAATTTTAGTACACTTTGCAATATATGTTGAGCGATCCTCTTTAGTTATGCTTGGTTCGGTAGAATCCGTACTGCTATAATAATTATTAGGTTTATCATCTTTTTGGCTTAACAAATAAAATATTAAAATGATCGCTACAACAATTATTACTATGTTTACTAAGCTCATTCCTTTTTGGTTTCTCATAAAAATCCCCCTTATCATTTGTATTTTATATCATTCCATAATAACTAAGAGCCCATATTATTCCAATTATAGATAATATAATTCCAATGATTGCAAGTCCAGTTTTTTCTTGTTTTGAAACACCAATGATCCCTAAAATAATACCAGCTAATCCAAAAATATAAGGAAATACAAAAAAAGATACAATACTACATATCAAACTTGCAACTGAACATGAACCATTATTTCCGCTATTCACAACAAATTCCCCCTTTTCTCTTTTGTTTAATTTAATTTTATATAAATCTATTTTAATTATATATAAATAATACTAAAATTGTTGGCAATTGTCAACAATATATAATGAAAATTTTGTTAAAATTTGTAATAGTAAAAATACTTAAATAAGGAGATTATAGTGTGGATTTATCACAAGCAGTTAGAATAAGAATTACAAATTTAATAGAAGATAGAAAAATAAACGTTTCCAAGCTTAGTACCATGGCCGGAATTTCACGTTCAACATTATCTAAATTTTTATCTGGAAAGAGAAAGATTATAAGACTAGATATGATAGAATATATTTGTGAAGGATTAGGAATAAAATTAAAAGATTTCTTTGATGATGAAGTTTTTGAAAATATAGAAATTGAAGACTAGATAGTTTAAAATATATTATATTTTAAACTATTTTTTATACCTTTTTGAATAAATCTCCAACATTTATAGAAATTTTTACAGTACGCCTTTAGATTTATTTTTAAAAAATTATACTAGACAAACGCAAAAGTATATGTTAAAATGCAATCATTATTAATTGCATTTTAAGGTGGGTGATTTTATGTTTCAAAAAAGTATTACATCTCTTTTTATTATTTTATTTTTTCTAATTTTATTCATATGTATATTTTCAATTCATAGTGAAACTTTTTCTGGATACACTAAATCTTCTAATAGTGAATTTATTGAGGATTCATCTTTTCATTATTCTGAAAATTCTATTTTTTCTTGGCCACTTTTTGGTTATTATAATATATCTTCTTTTTTTGGATATAGAATATCTCCAACATCTGGAGCATCTACATATCATTCTGGAATAGATATTCCTGCACCCGAAAAATCTAATATATACTCTATATGTGATGGAATTGTAGTTTATACAGGCTTTTACGGTTCTGATGGATATACAGTAATTATTCAAAATGAAAATTTTATAATAATTTATGGACATGTTTCCCCTAATTTTTTAGTTCAAGAAAATCAAATTGTACAAAAAAATGAAAAAATAGGAACCATTGGTCCAAAATACATAGATCAAAATTCAAATACTACATATACTGATTCTACTGGAAGAAAAACAAATGGAGCAACAACAGGATGTCATTTACATCTAACAATAAAAAAAGACGGAAAGGCCGTCAATCCATTAAATTATTTATAAAGATATTTTAATTTTTACAATATAAAAAGTGACAAAAATTTTAAAAACTTTTGTCACCTAAAAAATTACATATCATCAAGTTCACCCCAATCAAGTTCAATTAAATTATTGCACTCTGGGCAAATAGTTTCATGATTTGTTTCATCATATTCGACCAAAAAATCACTACCACAATAAGGACAAGTAATATTTTCTGAAAGATTAATCTGATCTTTCCCACTACTCTCTTCAATATTAATTCCAAAAACTTCTTCTAGATTATTTACTCTATCTTCTAATTCTAAAATTTTATCATTATAAACTTCTGAAATTTTTGTAATGTCATCAATAAAAGCTATCCCTAATTCAGCAAATAGACTTTTTGCAAAATCTAAATTATTCTTTCCGAACTATGCCTGCCTCTAATTTTTTTAGAATTTCATTATACTTTTTACTAATCAAATAGAAAACCTCCTAGATTCTTTCCATATATTGACCAGTTCTTGTATCTATTCTAATTTTATCTCCTATTTCTACGAATAATGGTACAGATATTTCTAATCCATTTTCTAATGTTGCTGGTTTACCAGATGTTGTTGTAGTATTACCACTAAATCCAGGTTCTGTATAAGTTACTTCTAATTCAACAAACATTGGTGGCTCAACAGCAAATACATTTCCTTTAAAAGAAAGCATTGTTACATTCATATTTTCTTTAATATATTTTAATGCATCTCCAATTTGTTCTTCATTTAATGGAAGTTGGTCATATGTATTATTATCCATAAAATAATATAAAGTTCCATCATTATACAAATATTGCATTTCTCTTTTTTCAATTTCTGCACCTTGTAATTTTTCTGATGGATTAAATGTTCTTTCAATAACTGCTCCTGTTATAACATTTTTCATTTTTACTCTAACAAAAGCTGCTCCTTTACCTGGTTTAACATGTTGAAATTCAACTACTCTAAATACATTTCCATCTAATTCAAATGTTGTTCCATTTCTCAAATCTCCAGCCATATATACATCTGCCATAATATTTTACCTCTTTTCTTATTTTTTTATACTTCTTTTTTTATTCTACGCCTTAATATATTAACATACTTTCTTTACAAAATCAAGCATTGTTCCTGATTTTGTAAGAGGAGTAGCTCCTGTTTTATTAATAAGAACTGTATCTTCAATTCTAATTCCAAATTTACCTGGAAAATAAACTCCTGGTTCAACTGTTATTAACATATTTTTCTTTAATTTTAACTCTCCTTTTGAACTTAAAATTGGATCTTCATGTATGTCTAATCCCAAGCTATGTCCAAAAGAATGAAGTAAATCATATTTTTCATTTTTATAATCTTGTTCACACTCTTTTAAAACAGATTTTATATCTGAACTTTCTGATAATCCTGATATAATTTTTCTATACTCTTTTAAAACAAAATCATAAACATTTACCATATCTGAAGTTGGATTTCCTAAAAACATAGCTCTTGAAAAATCTGAGCAATATCCATTAACTTTACATCCAAAATCAAATTGAATTATATCTTTTTCTTCTACTTTTCTATCTGTTGGAATGGCATGTGGAAGTGAACTATTTGGTCCTGAAGCTACAATAGTATCAAAAGCTAGCCCTTCTGCTCCATGTGTTACCATATATTTTTCGATTTCAAATGCAATTTCTTTTTCTGTTACTCCAGGTTTTACAAATTCTTTTATATAATCAAAGCAATTATCAGTTATAAGACAAGCTTTTTTAATATTTTCAATTTCATCATCTTCTTTTACCATTCTATGAAGCTCAATTAATTTATCTGTTTCGACTAAATTTACTCTATAAGTTTGAAGATAGAACTTATATTGTTCATATGTAACATATGCTTCTTCAAATCCTACATTTTCAGCACCATCAAAAATAGATTCTAAATCTGTTTTATTTAAATTTCTAATATCATATGCAACTATTTCTTGATCAATAGTTAAAAATGAATTTACTGTTTCCATATATCTTGAATCTGTAATAAAAATATTTTCTCTTGGTGTTATTAAAAGTGTTCCTTCAGCCATGAGCCCAGTTAAATATCTTATACTCTTTGGGTTTGAAATAATCATACCTTGTAAATTTAATGCTTTTATTTGATTTTTTAATGCTCTAATTTTTGAATTCATTTTTTATACCTTCTTTATATATTATTAATATCCTAATAATTTGTTACTAATCATCTTACAAAATGCGATGAAATATTGAAAAACAAATCCATCTCCCATAAACATTAAGCAAAATGCTGCTAATACTAAAAACGGACCAAATGGAATATATTCATCATTATTTTTTCTTATTAATCTAAATAGTAAAACAACTATTGAAACTGCAGCAGCAATAAAAAATGCTAATAGAGAAATCTCAGCTATTGTACTCATTCCAAAATAAAGTCCAAGAGCTCCCATAAATTTTACGTCACCTAATCCCATTGCTTCTTTTCCAGCAATTAGTCCACCTAAAATTGTTATAACTATAAAAATTCCTGCTCCAACGACTAAACCTAAAAGCATATCTTTTGCTATACTTATATTATTTATTCCATATAAGAAAGTAAATATAATTCCAATTTCAAGCATTGTCATATTTAATCTATTTGGAATTATTCTATGCTTCAAATCAACAAAAAAACTACTTACTAACATTGGTGTAAGTACTAAAAATTTAATTAAGTCTAAATTTTTAAAGAATGTATCTTCAATTCCATATTTATATAATATAGCAATATATAAAACAGCTATAATAAACATATTTAAATATTGCTTTTCATATGTTTCTTTTCTATGTTTCCAAAAATTTCTTAACGATATTTTTTCATTTTCAGTAACATATGCAACATTTGTCCAAGCCACAAATTTTCCAATTGCTAAACCTATTATTCCTATAATTAAATAATAAATTATTGATATATTATTAAAATACATTTTAAATTCTCCTATTATTCTTAATTTCAAGAATTTCTTATACTTTTGTTAATTAGTTTCTTTATTTTTTAAGTATTTTTTTATAATCCAATTTTCTATTGGTCTTTTCCATTTGGTAATAAGCAAATCCTTTTTGCTAATTGGTTCAACTAATATAGAAAACATATTACATCTATTTGCTCCAATTATATCTGTAAAAATCTGATCACCTATTACAGCAATATTTTCTTCTTTTAAACCAAGTTTTTCTTTTGCTTTTTTAAATCCACTCTTAAGAGGTTTTTTAGCTAAATTTATATATTCTATTCCAAGAGCATTTGCAACATTTCTAACTTTGTCTTCTTTATTTGAATTTGATAAAATAATACTTTTAATTCCAGCATTTTTTATTTTATTATGCCATTCTTTTGCACCATGTAAAATATTTCTATTTATATCAATTAAAGTATTATCAACATCTAGCATTATTCCTTTTATATTATGCTCTTTTAAAAGATCTAAAGAAATTGCTGTAACATCTTTGCAATAATAATTTGGATATAACTTCATTTTAAAGCCCCTTTATTTTATCTAATTATTTTTAGACTTTTTCATTTTTAATTTACCTTAATATATTATCAATTGGACATATTTTTGTCAAGCAAGAATATACTCAAGTATAAAAAATCGTTAACATTAGTTAACGATTTTTATTCTTATAAAATTTTTTGACACTCTTGAAATTTGTAGAACATTTTTTGTGTCGTGGAACAACGTCCCCTTGGCACATTTTTTCATAAACACAAAAAGAGTACGCAAAAATATTTCTATTTTACGTACTCTTCTATCTCATGACAAATAATACTACTTTTTGTAGTGTTTGTAGCTTTATTTAAATCTAATAATACAATACCCGTGTGTGTGTGTGTGTGTGTGTGTGTGTGTGTACAGCCACAAGGCTTTGCTTTATTTGTCATTTATATTTATTTTCCTTTCTTTTTTCTAATTTTTATATTATTATTTTACCTATAACTTCTTATTTTTTCAATATATTTTTATGTTTCATTTTGATTACATATTAGGAGTCATATATTATTTATATAATGGAATGATAAATAGTGATGTGAATATGAATAATCATCAAGCTTTTTTAAAGTGTCCCTTAAAGCTTGATAAAATAATTATTATAATATACAAAAAAATTATGTAATAACGTATTCAATGAAAATATAAAAAACTGCCATATTAAAAATATAGCAGTTTTAGTTTATTATCTACAAAAAATATGATTTCCTATTGTTAAAACCTGTTCTCTGCTCCATATCCAGCTTGATGTAGCTGTACTTGGATTAAAATAATAAATACATCCTGATGTTGGATCCCATCCATTTATCGCATCTTGAGCTGCTTTTTTAGCTGTAGCATCAGGCGAAAGATTTATTTGTCCATCTCCAACAACGTCAAAAGCTCCTGATTGATAGATTACTCCAGAAATAGTATTTGGAAAAGATGATGATGCCACTCTATTTAATACAACAGCCGCAACTGCTACTTGTCCAACATATGGTTCTCCCCTTGCTTCTGCATAAACCAATCTACTAAGCAAATTTAAATTGCTTGAATTACTAGAAGATGTTGAAGACGTTTGTGAACTTGAAGTTATTCCAAGAGCAGCTAATGTTTTTTCACCTACAATTCCGTCTACAGAAAGATTATTAGCTTTTTGGAAATCTTTAACAGCTTGTAAAGTTTTTGAACCAAAAATTCCATCTACTTCTCCTGAATAATATCCCCATGCCTTTAATTTTTGTTGAATTTGTTTAACTTCATCACCTGTTGATCCATATTTTGAAAGTCCATAAACATTATTTATTAATAAAAAAATAATAATTAAAAGTATTAGACTACTAAAAAAAATTATTAGAAATTTACGTTTATTCAAATCAAATTCTCTCCTTTTTATTTAAAAAATTTGTTTTCTAAAATTTAGAATATCCATTTTCAAAATAAATATTCTGATTTGTTACAATTTTGTAATTTTGTAATACAAAAAAAACATTTTTTTGACATTTTTTACATTATACCTATTGAAAAAAAAAATTTTTATTATTATAATTAGTGCATAAGATTGAAAGGATTTTAAGAATTATGGAATTTACTAATGAAATATTTTTTAATAAGAAATTAACTCAAAATGAAACTGTATTAATTACATATTCTGGTAAACTATACAAAGAATATTCAGCAGAAATTACTATAGTTTATGGTTTTGGTGAAAATTGGGATTATACTCAAGAAACTAAAATGCAAGAAAAAGAAAATGGTTTTGAAGCCGCAATTACTATGAAAAATTATGATACTTTCAATTTTTGTTTTAAAAATAATTATAATATATGGGATAATAATTCTGGATTTAACTATATTGCAGCTATTGAACCAGCAAAAGTTGCAGATACTACAAATGAAGAACAATCTGATCAAATTAAAGAAACAACTAATGAAGAAAAAAATGTAAACCCTGAATTAAATGATAATCTAATAGAAAACAAAAATATTGAAACTACCAATATAGTTAATAATGGCGAAGACTCTCTTAGTGAAATAGAAAAACAAGCTGCAATTGAAGAAGCCTTTAATAATCTATTAAATTCAATAATGGATATTAAAGAAGATGATGTTAATAAAAATGTAAATTTAGAAAATGGCTTTGGACTTCAATCTGTAGATGAAATCAAAGAAACAGATTTTACTAGTTGTGATGATATATTTAAAGATTTATACAATGAATTAGCACAAATAGAAGTATCTCCTGAATCTAATATTCAAAATACTTCTAATAAAACTCAAAATGTGCAAGAAATCTCTAAACAAGAAGATACTTCTCAACTTGAAACATTACTAAATGATTTTTCAGCAAAACAAGAAAAGAAAAAACAATTAGTTACAGGTGAAGAATTAGACGAAATAATGAATAATATTCTAAATTCAATTATTGAAGAAGATTCTTTATCTCAGGACAATGTTCAAACTGTTACTACTGAAGAAAATTCAGAATCAACATCTTCTAATACTTCAAAAGATAATTTTAGATTAGAAAATGAAATTTATGGTTTACCAGCTAAAAAGCAATCTTCATTTGAAGATTTTGTTGATAAATGTATAGATGGTACTTATAGTTTCTTCAGAAGTGTTTGGAATGGATGTAAAAAAGTTGGAATTTTAATAAAACAAAAAACTCGTGAACTTATTGGTGAAGAAGATAAATAAAAAAAATAAATACCTCTTAAATATTTAAGAGGTATTTATTTTTTTAGAAAATCCCTTCTACAATTCCATCATTATCTATAGTTATTTTTTCTGCTGCTGGAACTTTTGGAAGTCCTGGCATTGTCATTATCTTTCCAGCTATTGTAACAATAAACTCTGCCCCATTTTTTATTATAATTTCTTTTATATGAATATTATATTCATTCTCACATAATAAATTTTTAGGATCATCAGAAAAAGAATACTGTGTTTTTGCAATACAAACTGGAAAACCTTTATCTAAACCAATAGTTTCTATTTCTTTTATCTGTTTTTCAGCTTCTTCAGAATATGTAACTCCTATTGCTCCATAAACTTTTTTGGCAACTTTTTCTATTTTATCCTTTATACTATCATTTAAATCATACATATATTTTAATTCTGTTTTATTTTGTACTAATTTTGAAACTTTATCTGCTAAATCAATTGCTCCTTCTCCACCTTTTGCCCAAACATCAAGCAAGCTAATCTCCACATTTATCTCTTTTAATTTTTTCTCTAAAAATTCTATTTCTTCTAAATCATCTTCTTTATATCTATTAATTGCAACAATAACATTTTGATTAAATTTATTTTGTAAATTATCAATATGTCTTAATAAATTTTTTATTCCTATTTCTAATGCATTTATATTTTTCTCTTTAACTTCTTCTTTTTTTGCACCGCCATGATATTTTAAAGCTTTTAGGGTTGCAACACAAACTACACAATCAGGCTCTAATTCTGCTTTTCTGCATTTTATATCTAAGAATTTTTCTGCTCCTAAATCTGCACCAAAACCAGCCTCCGTAATAACATAATCACCTAATTTTAAAGCTAATCTTGTTGCTCTTATACTATTACATCCATGTGCAATATTAGCAAATGGTCCACCATGAATAATAGCTGGTGTTCCCTCTAAAGTTTGAACTAAATTTGGATTTATAGCATCTTTTAATAAAACTGCCATCGCTCCTTCTGCTTTTAAATCTTTTGCAAAAACTGGTTTATCATCCTCATTATATCCAATTATTATATTTCCAAGTCTTCTTTTTAAATCTGATAAATCCTCTGATAAACATAATATTGCCATAACTTCAGATGCAACTGTTATATCAAATCCATCCATCCTTGGTGTCATATTTTTTTCATTAGATAAACCTATTTCTACTTTTCTTAAAGCTCTATCATTTAAATCCAAGCATCTTTTCCAAATAACTCTTTTAATTTTTAATTCATTTCCAGAAAATATGTGGTTATCTATCATTGCTGCTAATAAATTGTTTGCTGCTGTAATAGCATGTATATCGCCTGTAAAATGTAAATTAATATCTTCCATTGGGGCTACTTGGGCATATCCACCACCTGTTGCACCTCCTTTAATTCCAAAAACTGGACCTAAAGATGGTTCTCTTAATGCCAAAATCGCATTTTTATTTAACCTATTTAATCCATCAGCTAATCCTATAGCAACAGTTGTTTTTCCTTCTCCTAGAGGTGTTGGATTTATGGCTGTAACTAAAATTAGTTTTCCATTCTTTTTTTCCTTTAATTTATTAAAAACTTTTGGAGAAATTTTAGCTTTATATTTCCCATATAATTCTAAATCATCTTCTTTAATTTTTACTTTTTTAGCTATATCAGATATATTTTCTAATTTAGCTTTTCTTGCAATTTCAATATCTTCCATAATTCACACCCCTATTTCTTATATTATTCACCATCTGGTACAAAATTTTCTTCATCTAAATTATCTGTATCTAATAATATTGTTATCCTTTTTTCAGCGCTTTCAAGCTTTGAATTACATTCTTTAGATATTTTCATGCCTTCTTCAAAAAGCTCAACTGATTCATCTAAACTTAAACTTTCTTTTTCAAGTTTGTTTGTAATACTTTCTAATTTTTGCATTAATTCTTCAAAATTTAATTCTTTTTCTTCCATAACATTATCCTCTACTCTTCATTATAATTTATATCATTCGCCATATTATTTATTGTATTTAATTCATCTTCATCAATTTCATTAGAAACAGAATTTGAATTAATTTCATTTTCATTATTTTCTGTCGATGTGTTCACTGGAACTGTATAACTTACATTTTCTTGGATTATATTTTCACTATTTGTTATTTCATTTTCAGATTCAGTAGAAGTATTTGTAGTATTAGAATACTGACTTTTTAAAGAGCCTTCTACTTGTTTATCTAATTTATTTAACATATAAAAAGTTCCCCCAATTATAACAACACAAACTATTGGAAATCCAACTTTTATAACTTTTTTCATATTTGCACCCTCTTCTAATATTTTATTCTTTTGTTTAATTTACAGTTGCATTAATTGTTCCATCAGTAAATCTAATATCAATTTTATCTCCTGTTTTTACGTCTTTATATGATTTAATAATCTTATTATTATCTGAAAAACTAGTTAAACTATAACCTCTACTTAATGTTTTTAGTGGGCTTAATGCATCTAATTTTGATATTTCTTTTGTCATTTTTAATTTACAGTCTTTTACTTTTTTTACACTACTATTTTCTAAAGATTTTATATACTTATCTAAAATTAAATAATATTCATTAATTTTTTGTAATGGATCTTTATATGCCTTAGAATTCATACATTTTTCAAATCTTAATCTCATAAGTTCTGTTTTTCTTTTTAAAGACATTTTTAGTCTTCTCTCATACAAATTAAGTGTATATTTTAAGTCTGAAATATCAGTTACAGCAAGCTCGGCAGCAGCAGATGGGGTTGGAGCTCTTAGGTCTGCCACAAAATCAGCTATAGTAAAATCAGTTTCATGTCCAACTGCAGAAATTATAGGTAATTCAGAATTATAAATAGCTCTTGCTACAATTTCCTCATTAAATGGCCACAAATCCTCTAAAGATCCCCCGTCCTCTTGCTAAAATTATAACATCTGCTAATTTCTTTTCATTCATAATTTTAATAGCATTTGCAATTTTTAGTGCTGCTCCTTCTCCCTGAACTGGAACTGGAAGAAGTCTTATATATACATTTGGATTTCTTCTAGTTGAAACATTAATTATATCTCTAATTACAGCACCTGTATTTGAAGTTAAAACACCAATTATTTTTGGCATAAATGGAATTTTCTTTTTATGTGATTCATTAAATAAACCTTCTTTTTCTAATTTATTTTTTAATTCCTCATATTTTAAATATAGATTTCCAATTCCATCTTCTTGCATTGTTTTACAATAGATTTGATATATTCCATCTCTTTCAAAAACAGAAACAGTTCCAAAAATCACAACTTTCATTCCATCTTTAGGTTCAAACTTCATTTTTTCAGCATAAGATTTAAACATAATGCATTTTATAAGAGAATTTTCATCTTTTAAGGTAAAATATAAATGCCCTGTATAATGATGTTTATAATTCGAAATCTCACCTTTTATAAGGACATTATTTAAATACTCGTCACCGAGCAATCTTATCTTTTATATATTTATTTAAAGTTGATACTGTTATTGGTTCAATTTTCATCTTTATCTCCTACCATCTTTTTTTATAAAAGACAGTTTATTTGTTTTCTAATCCTTTTTCTTTAACAACACTAGCAAGTATACCATTAATAAATGTTGATGCTTGATTATCTGAATATCTTTTTGCAAGTTCAATTACTTCATTTATAGCGACTTTGTATGGCAAATCTAGATATAACATCTCAAATATTGCAAGTTTTATTAAACTTAAATTTACTTTTGAAATTCTATCTAAACTCCAATTTTCTCTTAAATTATG
>CALXVK010000049.1 GCA_944391975.1 uncultured Clostridia bacterium | reverse complement strand
AAAGAAAAACTACAAAAAGGTTTAGATGATATAAAAGCAAATAAAGTAATTTCTTTAGATGAAGCATTTGCTAAAATTGATAATATATAAAAGAATGGAGCCATGCCATGAAAAAATATATAGTTGAGATTTCAGAAACTGCTGAACAAGATTTAGAAAGTGTTATTTCATACCTACGATTTAGTTTAGCAGGAGATATTATAGCAGACAAATACAAGATTTTATTCAAACAGGAATTGAAAAATTTGGAGAATATTGCAGGGAGTATGCCTATTTTAAGTGAGGATTTAACAGGACATAAAAATATCAGAAAGATAAATGTAAGAAATTATATAGTGTTTTATATAGTGGATGACGAAAATTCTAAAGCATTAGTGGTGAGAATAGGTCATGCTTTTATGGACTGGGAAAAATATTTAAAAGATGAATAGTTAGATACTAGAAATAGCAAAAATTGTAAAATATCGTTAAAAAGATGTTGACAAAAGAAGAGAAAGTAATATACTATAATTAGTATAAGATAAATAAACAAAAGAGGAGGAAGGAACAAATGAAAGAAAAACTAAGACAACAGAAAGGAATCACATTAATAGCATTAGTAATAACAATCATTGTTTTGCTAATCTTAGCAGGAGTAACAATTGCAACATTGACAGGAGAAAATGGAATATTAATAAGAGCAGCAGATGCAGCGGAAAGAACAGAAAAAGCAAATGTAATAGAGCAAGTGCAAACAGATATTTTAGCAAAGCAAGCAGAAAATCAAAGTGGTGATATTACAAAAACAGAATTTAGAGAAATATTAGAAAAGTATTTTAACAATGTGCCAGAAGAATTACCAGATGACTTAACAGGATTAGAATTAACAGCAAAAGAAGAATATGGAGGACAAACAATAGAAATAGCAGAAATATGGAGTGGAGAATTTGCAGAAGAAAAAGAGTATATAGAAACAGCAACATCCTATGTAGGATATTATGCAGATATAGATGGAAATGGAAGTGTAGATGGAATTATTTATGCAGATTTGGCACTAGGCGGAAGTGGTGCATGGAATGACCACAGCTGGAGTGGATATGAATATAGCGCAGTAACGAGTGGACTAAAAAACTATTATGTAAGTCAAACAGGATATGAAGGAATATTTGGAACAAAGGATGTATTAGCGCCAGAAGGAAGTGGGACAGATAGATTTTATGTAATGGCACTAGAAGATATTACTCCAGGAACACGTTATTGTTGGTATGATGCAGCATATGGACAACAAGATAATATAATAGGAACATCAGAAAATGATTTTGGACAAGGAAAAGCTAATACAGCAGATGTATTGGCTAAGTGGAAAGCAGAAGAATGGGGAGTTCAAAATGATAATGGAACATACCAAGACATGTGGGGAGAAATAGAAGATGAAATAAATGCAGGATGGTTTGTACCATCAAAATCAGAATGGTCAGCATTTGGAGATTTAACAAGTGATTTAGGAATAACAACAAGTAATTATGGAACTTATGGATTAAGTGACTTGTACTGGTCGTCTTCGCAGCGCAGTACGTACTACGCGTATGACGCGTACTTCGGCATCGGCCATTTGGACAACCTCCTTGTGAATGGCTACGTCTATGTGCGCTTGAGTGCGACTTTCTAATTTTGTAAAAAATTAGAAAATAAAATAAGCGTTATGTTAATAACGCTTAAGACTCAAACCGAGAACTTCGTGAGAAGTTCTCGGTTTGAAGAGAATATATTATGTTGTGAAAGAAAAAGAATAATGATAAACAAAGCTATTACTCCAGGAGAGATAAGTGAATTAATTCGAAAACAGTTAGAAATAGATAAAGATTTAAATAAATGGATGATTTCTATACAGAAAGCTATATCCGCTGAAAGGTAAGATTAGCAAACTTTTATTATATAAATAAAGGATATTTAATATAATGAAAGTGATTGCCTCACCAAATTTTGGTATTATCAAAAGTTAGGCAATATAAAATGTGTAAGACGTAGTCTTGTTGTATTGTTGTGTGACTGGTACTGGTCGTCTTCGCAGAACAATACGAACAACGCGTATAACGCGAACTTTAACAACGGCTATATGAACAACAACTATGTGCGCTTGAGTGCGAGTTTCATTATATTAAAAAAAACCTTTCATTGAAGAAAGGTTTTTTTAAAAGGAAGAATTTTATGGAAGATAAAATAACATTTGAAGAAATATATGAAGCATACAATTTATGTTTAAAAAATAAAAAGAAAAAATTGGGAACATATAAATTTGTAAATGAAAATTTATGTGAAAATTTAATGAACTTAGTTGATAGACTGAATAACCGTAATTATATGCCACGAACTTCAAATTGTTATGTGATTACAGAACCTGCATTAAGAGAAATTTATGCAGCACAATTTAGTGATAGAATAATACAACACTTCTATATGAAAGAAGTAGAGGAAATTTTAGAAAAAGAATTAGTTGATGGATGTTGTTCTTGCAGAAAAGGTAAGGGAACATCCCTGCTTAAAAAAATTATTTTTCAAAATGTTTTACGAAATTATTTACCAGTCTTTTAAAGGTATCCATAGGAAATCCAAAAAGATGTTTTACAACCTCAAAAGTTTTTTCAATATAATTTTTTAATTTATAATTTTCTTTTTTTAATTTTTCATTTTCATATCTTAAATTCATATTTTCTTGTTGTAATTTTTCTATTTTATTGATAGCTGTATATGATTTACTCAATTGTACCTTTAATTTATTTGTATATTCAACTAATTCTTGGTTCTGTTGCAATATCAAAGCAGTATTTTGTGTATTAATAGGTTGTATTTGTTCGTTAGTTAGTTCATATTTTATATTATCATAATTTGTTATCTGTTTTAATGTTTCTATTGGTATATGTGTATTTTCTTTTGTATTCCCACGTTCTAAGTCAAAACCATGTTCAACAACATATTTATAAAAATTATCTTGTAATTGTCTATAACTATCTTTTCCTTTCCAATATTGAGAACATGCGATTTTTTCAATACCATTTCCTTTTTTGTCTTTAGTATGAATAACAGGAACAAAAACCAAGTGTAAATGAGGTGTGTTTTCATCATTATGTACTTTTGCAGATAGTATGTATTTTTCTCCTAAATTCTTATAACTTGCAACAAAGTCATAAGCAGTTTGAAAATATCTTTTTGTTTCTTCTTTGCCTATTCGTTCAAAGAATTCCTTGTCAGACGTAATAATAAATTCACATACGACATTGGTTGTCTTTATTATTCCACCTTGTAAATTATTTTCTTGTTGTAATATTTTAAGAGCATTCGAATAGGTGGTATGACATTGTTTAATAGAATAATTTTTTAATGAATTATTTTTGTTAATGTCTTTGTTTGAATAATTTGTATTTTTTCTTTCGTTGTGTTTGTATAGACCTGCTAAATTATCTTTTTTATAATTAGCATTTCTAATGATTGCATAACTCATTTTTATATTTCCTTTTTTTATAAGATAGCCTTCGAAGGCTTAATTCAAAATAAATCCCCCTTTGATTTTCTATATTAAACTTTTATCAAGTTTCTAACATACTAGAAACTCAGCAGAGTTTCTGTATGGTCAGGGAAAATACTTTTCCCTAACAACCCTTTATGGTATGACTACATATCGTATTTTTATTTTTTTTACAAAGAATAAAAAATCACAAAAAATAACGAATGTTATTTTATCTGAATCATGTCGTCATACCATAAAAATATTTACTTGCTTTCGCAAGATAATATTTTTATAAATAAAGCTATTTTAAAATAGACTTCAATCTAAAGTTAGAATAGTTGATATTACTAATCTTTTTAGATATTTGAACTGCTTAGTGGCTCCAAATTTAATTATTTAAAATAAGATACGGCAATTGCACTATGTACAATTGCCGTATCTTATTTCAGATTAAACCTTCGTCCATAAAAAATGGACACATTTTATCTGCGGTTTTACTGATATTACATTCTCCAGGACATAAAAGGCTAGACACCATACGACAATCATTGTTACATTTCCATTTCTCAGGAATAGTGTCATCTTGTCGAAAAGCAAATGCCATTAATGTCTTTACAGCATCCATAAATTCGTCAGCTGATACACACGAAAGAGATGAATGAATCTGATTTCCTGGATTTGTTGCATGAGATAAGAAATCTCTTACTTTAACACATGCTTCCTTTGTTCCACCTTCCAAATAATTATTTTGTTGCAATACAAAATCTAACTCTTCCCGTTTCATATGCATTCCTCCTAATTGTTTTGATAGAGTTAAAGGTTAGCTAAAAAAAGTCATATTGACTCTTACTGGAATCATAGCATATTCCTAGAAAAAGTACAAGATATATATAAATTATTTAATTGCAAAAGTATTGATAAATTATAGAAATTATGTTACATTAACATCATACAAGAGAGTTTGAATAAGAAAAATATTTTATATTGAATATTTACTTTTAAAGAGGAATTAAAAATGAATGAAACAATTGAAAATATAAAAAAAGTATATAAATATGGAAAAGAATATAGAAAACATTTAATAGGAATGATTATGGGCGTAATTTTTGGAACAATTATAGGTGTTATTGTTCCAATATTAGTGGCTGAACAAATTGTATACTTTACTTCAAGTGCATGGAAACAATTATTAATAATATCTCTAGTTATTTTAGCAGTTCAAGCATATAATGCTTTTGCTGCTATGTTTTTTACAAGAAGAAATCATCAATATTTCTCTAGAGGAACAATGAAAAATTTGCAAATAGAATTAGGAAAAGAAATTCTTAATATAACACAAAAAGATATGGATCAAAATTCCTCAGGTGTGTTTGTTCAAAGAATTATGAATGATACTGAGAAAATGGCTGACTTTATTAGTTGGGGAGGCTTAGATAATGTACGACAGATATTAGGAAATATAGGAGCATTATTAGCTACATTTATTATCAATAGACAAGTTTTCTTATATTATTTATTTGTAACAATTGTTTTAACATTTTTTAATATTAAAAGGACAAAAAAATATGGTAAAAAAGATATTCAGTTTCGTGATAAATCCGAAAATGTATCTGGATTAACAAGTGAGCTTGTTCGTGGTATAAAAGACATAAAAATGCTTAATGTTAAAAAGAGTTTTATGATAAAGTTACAAGAAAATATTGTAGATCAAAATCAAAAGAGATTTGAAATGGCAAAAATTAACATGATATATAAATATATTATTGATACTTTAAAAGCAATATTTGAATTTGGGTTGATTATTTTATTAATTTATTTAATACAAGATAATGTTATCACTATTGCAATTGCAATTGCTTTGTTTAATTATAAATCAGGAATTATGACTACTGTAATGGAAAAAGTATCAAATTTATTAGATCTTACAAAAAGTTTTAACATATCTTGTAATAGAGTATTTAGTATATTAGATACTAATACCTATAAAAAAGAAAAATTTGGAAATAAGAGTTTAGATAAAATTCAAGGCAATGTAGAATTTAAAAATGTAACATTTAGTTATAATAAAGATAATATTATTCTAAATGATTTAAATTTTAAATTAAATTCTGGAGAAATGGTTGGAATAGTAGGAAAAAGTGGTGCCGGAAAAACAACAATATTTAATTTATTGTGCAAAATGTATACTGTAAAATCAGGAGAAATTTTAATTGATAATGAAAATATTAATGAATTAGATGAAAAATCTATTAGAGGAAATGTAACAATTATTAGTCAAAATCCATATATTTTTAACATGAGTATTCGAGATAATTTGAAATTAGTTAAAGAAGATTTAACAGATTCGGAAATGATAGAAGCGTGTAAAATTGCTTGTTTAGATGAGTTTATTAATAAATTACCTAATAAATATGATACGATAGTTGGTGAGAATGGGATTATTTTATCAGGTGGACAAAAACAAAGATTAGCTATTGCAAGAGCTTTAATACAAAAAACGAAGATTATTTTATTTGATGAAGCAACAAGTAGTTTAGACAATGAGACACAAGCAGAAATTCAAAAGGCTATTTTAAATTTGAAAAAACAATATTCTATTTTAATTATAGCTCATAGACTTTCAACAATTATTAATTGTGATAAAATTATGATACTTGAAAACGGAAAAATTATTGATCAAGGAAGTCATAGTGAATTATTAAATAGAAATGATACATATAAAAATTTATATCAAACGGAAATGATAAAAATTGATTCTTAATATATCGGGAGAGTTTAAAGAAAACTCTCCTTTTTCTTTGTAAAAATTAATTGTAATTCTATGTAATATGTGATATAATCCTTTGCAATTAAGTAGTTGCTTAATTTAATATACGTTTTTCTTGTAGGAAAAACAGATAAGGAGGTAACCTGTTCATAAATTTTAAAAAACTGCAATACAAACAAAATAAATAATAAGGAGAAGATATTTATGAAAAAATCTATGTTTGTTACAGAACGGATTCAATCAAATGGCGATTGTGTTTTATTTTGTGCCGAAACAGCTTCAATGATTGTATTGAATTCTGAAGCTTTAAAAATGTGGCATAATGAAGAGTGGGATCAATTTCCTAATTTTGAGGAGATGGTTCGGCTTAAATTTGTAGTAGATGATAATGAAGATCAGTTGGCTCTTCAATGTCAGATACGTAATTTTGTAAAAGAACCAAGAAGTGTTAAAACAATGAATTTTGTAATTGCTCCAACACTATTTTGTAATGCAAGATGCTCATATTGCTTTGAAAAAAGAACAAGCAAAAAAAGAATGACTGCTGAAACAGAAAAAGCTATGATTAGCTTTGTGACTTCGATTTCAAAAAAATTCAATGCCAAAAGAATTGCTATAGCATGGTTTGGCGGAGAACCATTATTAGAAAAAGAGCTTATACGCAGAGTTAGTCATCAGATCATTGATGAAGTTGGAGTTAATAATTATAATGCTTCAATTACAACAAATGGTTCTTTAATAGATGATGACACAATTGAATTGTTTAAGGAATGTAAAATAACTAGTGTGCAAATTACACTTGATGGTACAGAAGAACAATATAATCTTATAAAGAACTATGTTAATCCACAAAAATTCAATTATCAGACCGTTATTAAAAACATTGAAAGATGCTGTAAAAATGGAATATTTGTAACTGTGAGATTAAATATTTCTAAAACAAATTATAATGATGTGAGAAAAGTTATATCAGAATTGGAAGAAAGATTTGGAGAATATAAGAAACATATGCATGTTTATGTATTTCCGATTATGGGAAGTAAAGAGGATACATCTCTATATATGTTTGATTCTAAAGAATTAAAACAGGATATGGAAGAGATAAATAAACAACTTTTTCAATTAGGATATAAAAGTTCATACAAGTCACTTGGTTTTAAAGTAAGACCTGTTCATTGTTCGGCGTTTAGATATCATTCTTATTCAATTGATCCTGATGGCAATATTTTTAGATGTGAGCATCATTTAGGACAAAGCAATTGGGCAGTTGGAAATGTTTTTGAAGGAATTAATGAAGAAAGTCCAATGTTTAAGTACTGGATCAATTCAAAAATTTCTGAAAAATGTGAAACGTGTAAAATACTTCCTATGTGTCAAGGAGGATGCACAATAGCAAAAGGAACAAATCTTGATATTTGTAGTATGCAGTTACTAACTCTAGATACAAATCTGGATTTAGTATATAAAATTTATGAAGGGAGGTAATTTCATGGCTGGTACAAGTGCAGCAACAGCAGTAGACACAAGCAAAGCAAAGATGATCATCTTGGTTGCAGGAAATGTTATTACTGAATTGGCATTTGATGAACTCAGAGCATGCGCATGTGAGTGTGCATGTGACGAAAGTTGCTATTCATGCAATGACTGCGATGATGATCCGGAATGTGCTTGCTGAGCCCATGTAAACCGACGAAACCGACTTAAAATGTACTTTTACTAGTACATCTAATGGAGATTATCTTTGATAGTCTCCATTAGTTTTTGTAAAAAATTAAAATTCATACGAAAAAGAGAAGGTACAGAAAATTGTTTTCTACATCTTCTCTTTTTCTTTTTCGGTAGAATAAGTTCTTACAGGATTGTGTGTCGTCTTCCTGTAAGAAGATCCTCACTGGATAAGCTCTTGTCTTTTAGTGCTTCAGCGGCAAACCATGCAACTTTTTCAATGTGTTCATAAGTGCTTGACTTTCCATCATCTAATGCCCATAAATCATATGAGATATTGTACATATAATTCTTACCTATTGCAGGTAAACTAGGGTCATATTTCGGAACTTTGAGAATTGAAAGTGCATGGAAAAGGCGAGAATAATTATCAGAATATATTTGAGATTCACTAGGTTCGTTAATCTCTTTTATAATCCTTTCAATCACCTCATCGCGAATAGTCCGCATGTCTTTTTTCGTAAGATTGTTGAGTCCAAGAATTCCATAGTATCCTTTATCTTCATCAAGCCAAAATGATTTAGGTATGGCTCTTGGATAGGATACTCCTTCCTGAATTGTTTCGCAGATTTGAAAACCTACTTTAAATCCCCGAAGCACATTCCAAACTAACTTATCAAGTTCTTTTCTTTCTACCATGGTAAACACCTCCTAAGATATTACATATAAAGTATACATAATTAATTTAAATAAGTCAAATAAATCATAATTATATATCTATATAGTTATATAAATGTTTTGTGATATTAGGTTGACGTAATATAAAAAACATTATATAATCATAAACGTTACAGTAGTAATATTTAGTATGTTTTTTTAAAAATTAAAAAAGGAGGGTAGAAGTATTATTTATAATTTAGCATTTGTAACTAAAAAATTCTAAAATTCAGGAGGAAAGATATGAAAGAAAATAACACATCAAAAGAAGTAGTTTTAGAATTGATAAGAAATTCAAATACTTTTCTTATTATGACACACAGACGACCAGATGGAGATGCAATTTCCAGTGCTTTAGCTATGTTCTGGTATTTGTTAGATATTGGAAAAAGTAAGCAATCCATAGATATAGTAATTCCGGAATATACAAAGGAATTAGCTTTTATATCCGGAATTGAACATGTCAAGAAACAGCCAGCAATGGAAAAATATGATTTAGCTATTCTTGTAGATTGTGCAGAATTAAGAATGCTTAAAGGAAAAGAATATATGGAATTGGCTGATAAAACAATTTGCATTGATCATCATGAAAAAGAAAAATTTTATGCTGATTATAATGTGGTTAATGTAGATGTTTCTTCATGTACAACAATTATCTTTGATATTTTCCATTGTGTAGCTCCTAATTATCTTAATTGTATTGCAACTGGATTAATTTCAGATACATCACTTTTAACATTGAATGTAACTCCAGAAGCGATGGATATTATTAAGAAGTTAAGAGAGTTAGGAGTAGACATAGATGAAATATCTAAGAAACTTACAACTAAAAGTGACAGAACTGAAGAGCTCACAAAGCTTGTAATAAAAAGGGGAAAGTTTATAAATGGTAACATATTTTGCTCATATTTATTACAAGCTGATTTGTTGGAAGATGAAAAAAGCTTGACAAATGTGAATCACAAGCTGATTATCCAAGAGCTTCAAAAAGAAGTGGAATTTGAGACTCTTATTTTACTTATTGAGAATGAAGCTGGAGAATTTAAAGGATCTTTGAGAAACTTTTCAAATATAGATCTTAATGAAGTATGCTCCGAGCTGTTAAGTGAAGGTAAAATATTAAAGGGTGGCGGTCATAGTTATTCTGCAGGTTGTACAGTAGTTGGCTCACTTAACGAGATATTTGAAACAATATCAGATGCAATTATAAGAAAAAAACAGTAATTTACAAGGAGGCAATTTATGGCACGGGGAATATTTGCTGGAAGTTTTGATCCATTTACTGTTGGGCATTTATATATTGTTGAAGTTGCAAGCAGATTGTTTGATAAGTTAATAATATGTATTGCCAGTAACAGTGATAAGAAGAGAACTTTCGAAAAAGACCTTATGAGAGATGCAATCATAGAAACCTTAAAAGAACAAAAAATAACAAACTGTGAAGTTATATGCTATGACAGGTTAATAGTAGACTTGGCAAAAGAAAAGAATGCTCAGTTTGTAATAAGAGGAATGAGAAATTCGGCAGTATTTGATTATGAGGAAAAGATTGCAAAAGAGTATTACTTATCTGGTGGTATTGAGACAATTTATGTAGGATCCGGAAGTTATGTTGGAAGTGGCATACAGAGCAGAACAAGTTCTACTCTTGTAAGAAATTTATTAAAAGAAGGAAAGTCTATAAGTGAATATGTTCCGAAAAGCGTTGAGGATGCAATAATGAAAAAATAATACTTTGTAGGATTCCCAATTAGGAGTCTAAAAGGGAGGAATTTGGCATAGATGAAGCTGGATTTCTCCCTTTTTCATGCAAAAAAAGCTTAAAATCGTTGACAAACTGCCTATTACAACATATAATTACATAAAACTCATTAACAATTTTTTCGTTATAATTAATGAAAGGAGAGAAAAAATGAAAAAAGTAGCTGTGATAACAGGATGCAATCGAGGAGGTGGTGAAGGAATACGGAATCAATTGCTAAAAGCAGGATATTTCGTATATGGAATTAATCGTAGTCCAACATTAAATGCTGAGCAAATTGAATCATATTGTGAATATATCTGTGATGTTTCTGATGCGAATAAAATTACAGAAATATGCAATAAAATAACAGATGATATTGATTTACTCGTATTAAATGCAGGAATAAGAAAATTTGGAAAGATTTCCGAATTATCTTTTGAAGATTTTTCTTATTCAATTGATGTCAATTTAAAAGGGCCTTTTTTTGTTGTATCGCTTTTATTAAAAAATGTAAAAAAAGCAAAAGGTACAGTAATATTTATTGGCTCACATGCAGGCAGATATCCATTTGGATTTGGAGCTGCATATTGTAGCAGTAAAAGAGGATTAGAAGCTCTATCAGAGTGCTTAATGGAAGAGGTGAGAAGAGAAGGAGTAAAGGTTATACACTTATCTTTAGGTGCTATTAAAAATCGTGATCATGGTTATGAAGAAGAATGGAAAATTAAACCCGAAGAATTAGGAAATACAATTTTAAAATTGTTAGAAATTCCAAGAAATTTATTGCCTAGCGATATAAATCTTAGGCCTCAATCTCCAAAAGAATTGAATATTGAAGGAATTGAATTAATGCAATATAAATAAGGAGGTAAAATATGCAAACTATTAAGTGCAATAAAAGTATTGTAATTGAGAAAGGTGCAGATTTTATTTCTACAATTTCTCCTGAAGAAGTTGTAGAAATAGAAACTCTTAATGCATTTGGTGAAAGATTTAGGGATTTGTTAGAACTTGAAGGAATAATGAACATGAAAAATCCGCCTCACCATCATCCGTTAACAGGTCCTATCTATGTTGATGGAGCAAAACCTGGTGACTATTTAAAAATTCATATCGAGAAAATTGAGCTAAAAGAAATGGCCCAAATGCTTTCAAAATCGGCTGGTATTATACCGCTTGAAAAAACTGATGATTTTGATTTTAGTAATAGGTATCCGGTTATCGCTAATATCACAGATGATCAGGGAAGCTTAAGATATTATAAAAATCAGATTTATCTAAAGGCAACTCCATCTGTAGGTATTGTAGCAACAACTCCAAATGATGGAAAGATAAAAACTGGTCATATAGGAAGAACTGGTGGAAATTTTGATAATCCATTTATATGTGAAGGAGCTGATATTTATCTTCCTGTTGAGGTAGAAGGAGCAGGTTTGTATTTGGGAGATGTACACGCAAAACAAGCTTATGGTGAATTAAGCGGTATAGCTCTTGAAGCAAGTGCAACTGTTAGAATAAAAGTAAGTGTTCTTCAGGCGTGGGTTCCGTTTGAAACAGAACCAATTTTTATAATGGGTAAAGAACCCCTTACAAAACAGGATTCTTTAGCTGTAATAGGAATTGGCAAAAATTTTAAAAATGGAGATGAAGCTGTAAGGGATGCTTTCTTGAAAACAGTGGAAGTTGTTAAGAGACTTAAACCGACAATGTCTGATATGATGATTAGGTCTTTGCTTTCGCTTATTGGTAATTCTATGGCGGGTCAGGCTTATTCAAATACTTCAGAATCCACGAGTCAGATTCTTTTAAAAGAAGAAGATTTGCGTTCAATCCATGCTTCTGAAACTACATCTATTTTGGCTGAGCTTGAAATGTGTTTATTTAAAAACATTAAGCCAAAAGCACAGGAAAAAATACTTATTACTGTAGGAGCAGTTAAAGGCAGACTTCAAAAAGTTTTGCATAGATATCTTGAATCTCTTGGGTTAAAAATTCCAAAAATTAATCCAAGATTACTGGTTTACGATATTGAAGCAGATAATTATATATTAAGAATTAGTTTGCTGAAGTGGAAAGATATTACTGTAAACTACAATAAGTTTGATCTTGTGCTTTATGGAGCTGATAAGTGGCTGGAAAATTCTAATAAAGCCTTTGTTGCTTTGAAGCATTTTGAACAAAAAGATTGTAGGATGAGTATATTAGTTCCAAAAGAACTAAAAGATTATCCACTATCATATTTTTTGCAAAGAAGAATTGCAACAACATATCCTAACGTTTTAAAACAAAATTTTGAAATTGATAATTCAAAAATTGTTGAAATGGAAGGAAGCGTTGAAGCAAGTGTTAAAATCGGTTGGGCTGATTCTATATTTGATGTAGTTGAAACAGGAGAAACTGCTCAAGTAAATGGATTAGTTGAACATACTAAAGTCGTAAACTTTGGTGCTGTTTTAGCAACATCTAGAATCGATAAATTGCCAATGCTTGTTAATCTGGGATTGGTAGAGCCAATTAATAACAAAATGTGCATAGCTTTTGACGGGATTGATGGTTCAGGTACATCGAC
>CALXVK010000048.1 GCA_944391975.1 uncultured Clostridia bacterium | reverse complement strand
AGTCAAATTATGAGGAAGTATTAGAGGAAATTAAGAAAAGAGACTATAGAGATATGACAAGAAAAATCGCTCCTCTAAAAAAAGCAGAAGATGCAATATATATAGATTCTACAAACTTATCAATTAATCAAGTTGAAATTAAAATTTTAGATATTATAGAAAAAAGCAAAATATAAAATTTTTATTAATTTGAATGAAATAAGAAAGGAAAAATATATGAAAAAAAACAAAAATATTTTTAAAGAAGTTTTTAAATGTATTTGTAGAGGAATTGTTACAACTTCTATATTTATTTATTGTAAAATAGTTTATAGAGCTAAAATAATAGGTAAAAAAAATATACCAAAAGAAGGTGCATTAGTATTTTGTGGAAATCATAGAACATATTTAGATCCACCATTAATTGTTGTTACAGCCTCTAGAAAAATGAGATTTATAGCCAAAGAAGAACTTAGACAAAATTTATTGTTTAGATTTTTGGTTTTTGCTTATGATGGAATTTATGTAAAAAGAGATTCAAAAGATATTGGACCAATGAAAGAAGCTTTAAAAACACTGAAAGATGGAGGGTGTATTGGAATATTCCCAGAAGGAACTCGTAATGGAATGGAAAAAAACGAAGGCGGAAAACTTAAAAATGGTGCAGCTTATATGAGTCTTAAAACAAATGCAAAAATTATACCTATTGGAATAAAAGGAGAACCTAAACCTTTTCATCAAGTTACAATAACTTATGGAGAACCAATGGATTTTTCTGATCTATTAAAAGAAAAAACAGCTAAAGAATTGGAGGATTATGTTAGTGAAGAATTAAAAAAAGAAATAATTCGTTTATCAAAATAATTTTTAAATTAAGTAAAAGAGATTAATAGTAATTAAAAAAAGACTATTAATCTTTTTTGATGTTGTTTGATGTTATTTTTGCTTCTAATCTACTCTTGTATTTTTTATTTAGTTAGTATATAATACTAATATCATAATATAAAGGGGCTAATTAAAATGTCAAATTTAGTTATAGGAATAGAAGGATTAGTTGGGGCTGGAAAAACTACTATTTGCAGAAATTTAATAAATAAAATACCAAATACAATTTTATTAAATGGAGGAAATTTATATAGAACAGTAGTTGCATCTATAATACAAAAAGGAAAAAGTTTAGATGATTTAGTAGAGCATGCTAAATCACTTGATATAAAAAGATTAATGGATATATTAAAAGTAGAAATAAGAATAGAGAATAATGAGACTGTTTTTTATGTTGATGGAAAAAAAGCTGATGAAAATTTTATACAATCAAAAGAAATTTCGGTTGCGGTTTCATCATTAGGTGGAAGAACTAATGAAAAGAGTTTATATTTATTTGCCAAAGAATTAATTGATAATTTAAAAGAAAAATATAATGTTGTTATTTCAGGAAGAGATCTTATGAAGATTTATCCGGATTGTAATTATCATATTTTTGTAACAGCAGATTTAGAAGAAAGAGTTAAAAGAAAAGCATCACAATATGGAAATGAAAACTTTGAAGAAGTAAAAATTAATATCTTAAAAAGAGATAAACTTCAAGAAGAGGCTGGATATTATAAATTGTCAGAAATAACTAAAGTTGTTGATGTAACTAATTGTAAAACCGCAGAGGAAAGTACAAATAAAGTTTTAAGTTTAATTGATTTAAAAAAGATAACAGTTTTAACAAATTAAGCATATAATAAAAATAAAGTATGGAGATAATAAGAAAGTATGGGTTTTGAGAATAGCAAATTAGAAGAATTTAATAATTATTTAGATGGTAGACGTGTTGCTATAATTGGACTTGGAGTTAGTAATATACCACTTATTGAATACATGCATGAAGTTGGTGCAGAAGTTGTAGTGTTTGATAATAGGAATATTGATAAAATTGATAGTGAGATTATAAATAAAGTAATATGCTATGATATGGAATATTCTTTAGGTGAAAATTACTTATCTAAACTAGTTGATTTTGATATAATATTTAGATCACCAAGTTGCCTGCCAACAAATCCTGCTTTACAATTGGAAGCTTCGAGAGGAGCTATTGTTACTACAGAAATTGAAATGTTTATGGAACTTTGTCCAGGAACAATTATTGGAGTAACCGGAAGTGATGGAAAAACAACTACAACCACTTTAATTTATGAAATATTAAAAGCAGGAGGATATAATACATATTTAGGTGGAAATATAGGCTATCCTTTATTTACAAAAGTTGGTGAAATGAAACCAGAAGATATGGTGGTTTTGGAACTTAGCAGTTTTCAACTTATGAATATGAAAATTAGTCCTAAAGTATCTGTTGTTACAAATATTACTCCAAATCATCTAAATATTCATGAAGATATGGATGAATATATTGAAGCTAAAAAATGTATTCTTTCTAATCAAACAGAAAATGATACTGTAATTTTAAACTATGATAATAATATAACAAAAGATTTTGCAAAAGATGCAAAAGGAAAAGTAATATTTTTTAGTAATATTGCGAAAATTACAGATGGATATATGGTAGATTCTAAATCAATAAAATTTTGCCAGGGAGACCGTAGAACTCATATCTTAGAAACTAAAAATATGAAAATAAAAGGATTGCATAATTATATGAATGCTGCATGCGCAATTGCTGCAACAAGAAATTATGTTGATTTGAGTTTAGCTGTAAAAACAATTTGTGAGTTTGAAGGAGTAGAACATAGATTAGAATTAGTAAAAGAGACTGAAGATAGAATTAAATGGTATAATGATTCTGCATCTTCAAGTCCTACTAGAACAATAGTTGCTTTAAATGCATTTCCAACCAAAAATGTAATTTTAATTGCAGGTGGATATGATAAAAACTTAGAATATGAGCCTTTAGCTAAGCCGATAATTAATAGCTGTAAATCATTAATTTTAATAGGTCAAACAGCTAATAAAATAAAAGAAGTTGTAGAAAATGAGCAAATATTAAAAGTTGGAATAAAAAATTTAGATATTTATAAATGTGAAAGCTTAGAAGAAGCAGTAAATTTAGCAAAAAAAATATCAAGTAAAGGTGATATAGTTCTATTTTCTCCTGCTAGTGCAAGTTTTGATATGTTTAAAAACTTTGCAGAAAGAGGAAAAAAGTTTAAAGAGTTAGTTTTAAAAAAAGTACCATAAGATATTAAAATCTTATGGTATTTTATGTTAATATATTATTTTACAATAATAGGCCCCTGGCCGGAGCCAGGGAATAGAGTTTACTATTTCCGGATGATCTCGGTAATTTCAAACTTTTTGCCATACTCATCAGGTCTATAATATGAGGCCGTCCAGTAAATGCCACTACGACCTTTACTGCTTTCAGGTGAAATACAGATGCAGTTTGGACCATTAAGATCTCTATACCACAGCCTGTATAGACCGTTTTCCCCTTTTAGCCGTACAAGTGGTTTAGTTAAGGCAAGAATTGAAATTACATTTGGGTCAACTTCTTCCGGTTTGATCCGGTAGAGGTCTATTTTTTTCATTTCCATAGTAATCCTCCTTTTTTTATGTGGGAATTCCCACGATTATTGTTGTATAAGGTTTTACCCTTATAAAATAATTATATTTTATTTTTATAAAAAAATCAACATTAGTATATTACAGCAGTTGGAACATAGTTATCAGATGGTACATTTACATATGGATCTTCTGGCTCTTGAGATATTTCTATTGATGTTATTTTTAATATAGGTATATCGCCATAATAATATCCTTTAGCAATTTCTCCAGTTAAATTAACCCAAGTATTGTTTTCAAAATCTTTAGCATTTTCATATTCACATAAAAATCCTACAACCACAGTTTGATTTTTGCTATTTATTATCATATCTCTTGCTAATATAAATTGATTTTCTTCCAAATCATCTACTCTGTAAATATATCCAGTAAAAGAAATTTTTTGACCAATATATGTATCTAAATTTTCATGAACTTCTTTTAAAATATCAGTGTAATTTTCAGATGTTAAATTAGCAACATCTGGTGATGGTATTTCATCTGAAACTATAGTATTTTCATTATTGGAATTTTGAATATCACTCCAAACTTTTGAAATAATGAAACCAAGTAAAGCTAAAACAACAATTGCGGCTATTAATATAAAAAATTTAACTAATTTCTTTTGATTTATTTTAAAATTACAAATAAACAAATTAATCACCTCTAAAAATTATTTATTAAATGATATGTGATAAAAAAACTATTTAGAACTTTAAGTTTAAATTTCTGAATAAAGAAGCTGTTGACATAATGCGGATGTTTAGAGTATAATTATACCATATGAGAGATAGAAGCTCTCCGAGATGCAAAGTTTCGGAGGGCAAAAACCTTCCAAGCTTTGCAAAAAAATTTTAAAAAGCCGAGGAGGTAGAAAATGGAAAGAGTTGAAGAATTAAGCGAAACAATGACAAAGAGAAGTTTTGAGGTTATGGCGAAGTACTCTTGTAACAAATTTATTCAGTTAAACAAACTCGAAGAAAGATGTTACATGGATAGCAATGAAAAAGACAAAGTTCGTGTCTATTGTTTGAGTGCCACACCAGAAGAACTTCTTAAGATGGCTACTCCCAATGATTGCAAAATTGTTGAAGAAGAATTGGAGAGTGATACATATGTTTTGTATCGTAAAATGGAGCTTTATAATTGGTCAATAGCTTTGGCTTGTTGTTATATAAAGTTAAAGAATCCAGATTAATTTAAATTTTTCCAAAAAAGATGCCGGAAGTCTACTGCGGACTTCCGGCATCCTTTATGTAATAAGTAAATTATTTTATAACAAAAATGCTATTTAGTATAAAATTTTACTAAAAGGAAATAATATTTGGTAAAAACACTTGAAAAAATTGTTTTTTTGATATAAAATATCTTCGGTTTTAAATAAACCAATTTTTAAGATACCTATAATGGTGTCGGAAGTGGAGGATTATAAAATGTCAGTAAAAGTAGCCATAAATGGATTTGGACGTATAGGACGTCTTGCATTTAGACAAATGTTTGGAGCAGAAGGATATGAGATCGTAGCTATAAACGATTTAACAAGTCCTACTATGTTAGCTCATTTATTAAAATATGATTCTGCTCAAAAAAGATATGAAAAAGCAGATACAGTAGTAGCAGGAGAAGATTCAATAACTGTTGATGGAAAAACAATAAAAATCTATGCAGAAAAAGATGCTGCTAACCTTCCATGGGGAGAGATCGGAGTTGATGTTGTATTAGAATGTACTGGATTCTATACATCTAAAGAAAAAGCAGCAGCACATATCCAAGCAGGAGCTAAAAAAGTTGTTATATCTGCTCCAGCAGGAAAAGATTTACCTACTATAGTATTTGGTGTAAATGAAGGAATATTAACAAAAGAAGATAATATTATATCAGCTGCATCATGTACAACAAACTGCTTAGCACCTATGGCTAAAGCTTTAAATGATTATGCTGAAATTAAATCAGGAATTATGACAACAGTTCATGCTTATACTGGAGATCAAATGGTATTAGACGGACCACACAGAAAAGGTGATTTAAGAAGAGCAAGAGCTGCAGCAGTAAATATTGTTCCTAACTCAACAGGAGCTGCAAAAGCTATTGGATTAGTTATTCCAGAATTAAATGGAAAATTAATTGGTTCAGCTCAAAGAGTTCCAGTTCCAACTGGTTCAACAACAATATTAGTTGCAACAGTTAAATCAGATAAAGAAGTTACTGTAGAATCAATAAATGCTGCGATGAAAGCAGCTTCAAATCAATCTTATGGATATACAGAAGAACCATTAGTTTCTTCAGATATCATAGGAATGACTTATGGATCATTATTCGATGCAACTCAAACAATGGTTGCAAAAGTAGATGAAGGATTATATCAAGTTCAAGTTGTAGCTTGGTATGACAATGAAAATTCATATACTAGTCAAATGGTTAGAACTATTAAGTATTTTGCCGAAGTATAGGTAGTTGTATGCAACGAGAAGTAGCGATTTGCACATTTTTATTGTACTCGAAATCGAGTCAACGTACCTTTGTATGCCTCCTCGATATTCTCATTTATAAAAAAGCACAACTCACTACTTCTCGTTACAGTAGGTAGTGTAGTAAAATATTTGTGTATAACTAGAATTAAGTTAACGTACATCAGTGCGCATTCTTGATTTTTCAATCGCAAAAATGTACCTATTACTATTTCTCGTCGGAGCAATTAGTGAGTACAATATATAAAAATTTAAGAATTTGCTTTGGAGGTGGGTGGTTTGAGCCTACCTCATTATTTTTTATTAGAAAAGGGGAATAATTATGAATAAAAAAACAGTAAAAGATATTGATATTAAAGGAAAAAAGGTATTAGTTAGATGTGATTTTAATGTTCCATATGATGAGAATAGAAAAATTACTGATAATAGAAGAATAGTAGCTGCTTTACCTACTATTAAATATTTAATAGAAAATGATTGTAAAGTTATTTTATGTTCTCACTTAGGTAGACCAAAGGGAGAAGTTAAACCAGAATTTTCTATGAATATAGTTGCAGCTGAGCTTTCTAGATTATTAGGACAAGAAGTAAAACTTGCTAAAGATGTTGTAGGACCAGATGCTAAAGCTTTAGCAGAAAACTTAAAATCAAGAGAAGTAATGCTTCTTGAAAATGTTAGATTTGAACCAGGTGAAGAGAAAAATGATGAAGAATTATCAAAAGCTTTTGCGTCACTTGCTGAAGTGTATGTAAATGATGCATTCGGAACAGCTCATAGAGCTCATAGTTCAACAACTGGTGTTGCAAAATATTTACCAGCTGTTTCTGGATTTTTGATTGAAAAAGAATTAAATTTCTTAGGTTCTGCATTGGAAAATCCTGAAAGACCATTTATGGCAATTTTAGGTGGAAGAAAAGTTTCAGATAAAATTGGTGTAATTGAAAGCTTATTAGAAAAAGTAGATGTCCTAATGATTGGTGGAGCTATGGCTTATACTTTCTTTAAATCAATGGGATATAATGTTGGAAATTCAGTTTGCGAATTAGATAAATTAGATTTAGCAAAAGAAGTTATGGAAAAAGCTAAAGCAAAAGGTGTTAAATTTATGCTTCCAGTTGATACAAAAGTTGGAAAAGAATTTAAACCAGATACAGAAAGCAAAACAGTTAAATTTACAGAAATTCCTGATGGCTGGGAAGGATTTGATATTGGAGAAGAAACAATAAAAATGTACTCTGAAGAAGTAAAAAAAGCAAAAACAGTTATCTGGAATGGACCTTTAGGATTATTTGAATTTGACCAATTTGCAGTTGGAACAAATAGTATTGCAAAAGCTTTAGCTGATGTAGATGCTGTAAAAATTATAGGTGGAGGAGATTCTGCTGCAGCTGTTGAAAAAGCAGGATTAGCAGAGAAGTTTACACATATTTCAACAGGTGGAGGAGCTTCACTTGAATTTTTAGAAGGTAAGAAGTTGCCAGGAATAGAAGCACTACAAGACAAATAAGAGAAAAACTCAAACGAGAAACGGCAATCTACACATTTTCATTCTGTCGGAATTGAATCGACGTGCAAAAAGCACGCCTCATCAATATCCTCTGTCATGAAAATGCACATCTTACTATTTCTCGTTTGAGCAGTAAGTATATTATAATATTCTTACTACTTCTCGCACGAACAATTAGTGAGTATAATATTTATTTTATAAAGAGGTGATAATATGTCAACACCACATAATGAAGCAAATTTGGGAGATTTTGCAAAAACTGTTATTATGCCAGGAGATCCTAAAAGAGCAGAATTAATTGCTAAAAACTATTTAACAGATAGTAAATTAGTAAATGATGTAAGAGGAATGAAAGCATATACAGGTTTTTATAATGGAAAGAAAGTCTCAGTAATGGCAAGTGGTATGGGAATTCCTTCAATGGGAATATATTCATATGAATTGTATAAATATTATGATGTAGATACTATTATTAGAATAGGATCTTGTGGAAATTATTCAGAAGATTTAAGACTTTTTGATTTAATATTAGTTGATAAAACTTATACTGAATCAAATTATGCTTTAACACTTAATAATGAAGATATCCATATTGCAGAGCCAAGTAAAGAAGTAAATTCAAAGATAGAAGATACAGCTAATAAAATGAATATAAAAATAAAAACAGGAACTACATTATGTTCAGAATGTTTTGATGTATATATGACAGATAAATCAAAATGTTTTGAAAGAATGCCAAAAGATATAAAAGTAATTGGAGCTGAAATGGAAGCTTTTGCATTATTTTATAATGCAAAAGTTTTAAATAAAAAAGCAGCAACAATTTTAACAGTAGTAGATGATGAGATTCATGGTGAATCTGCAGATAGTGAATCAAGAGAAAAAGCTTTGACTAATATGATAGAATTAGCTTTAAATACAGAGATTTAGAAAGGAAACAAATGAAAAGAGTATTTTTAATTGTTTTAGATAGTGTTGGTATTGGAGAAGCTCCTGATAGCGATAAATATGGAGATGTTCGGAAGTAATACAATAAAAGCAATATCAAAATCTGAATATTTTGATATAAATGTTATGAGAAAAATGGGAATTTTTAATATTGATGATATAGGTTTTGAAACTCCAACTCAAAATCCAACGGCAGCTTTCTGCAAACTTCAAGAACAGTCTTGTGGAAAAGATACAACAACAGGTCATTGGGAGATAGCAGGACTTATTTTGGATAAGCCATTTCCTACATATCCTAATGGATTTCCAGAATCAGTTATTCAAGAATTTACTAAAAGAACAGGAAGAGAAGTATTATGTAATAAACCGTATTCTGGAACAGAAGTCATAAAGGTTTATGGAAAAGAACACATAGCGACAGGTAGTTTAATTGTATATACTTCAGCAGATAGTGTTTTTCAAATTGCTGCACATGAAAAAGTTGTGCCAGTTGATAAACTTTATGAATATTGTAAAATAGCAAGAGAAATATTAACAGGTGAAAATGCTGTTGCAAGAGTTATAGCGAGACCTTTTGAGGGAACATATCCAGATTATGTTAGAACTAAAAATAGACATGATTTTTCTCTAATACCATTTCAAGATACAATATTAAATAATTTAAATAAAGCAGGAAAAGATGTAATAGCAGTCGGAAAAATAAATGATATTTTTGCTGGCTCAGGAGTGACAGAAAAATATTATACTAAAGATAATAATGAAGGTATGGAAAAAACTTTTGAGTTAGTAGACAAAGATTTTGAAGGATTATGTTTTGTGAATTTAGTAGATTTTGATATGCTTTATGGTCATAGAAATAATGTTGATGGATATGCAAAAGCATATACAGAATTTGATAAATGGCTTGAAACATTTTTACCAAAATTAAGAGAAGATGATATTTTGATGATTACAGCAGATCATGGATGTGATCCATCAACTCCTAGTACAGATCATTCAAGAGAATATATACCATTATTAGTTTTTGGTGAAAAAATTATTCCAAAAAATTTAGGAATTAGAGAAACATTCTCTGATATTGGCAAAACTATTGAAGAGTACTTTGGAATAAATAGTAATATATCAGGAAAAAGTTTTTTAAAAGATATAAAAAAATAGATTAAATGGAGTTTAAGAAATTGAATATAGTTGATATTATAGAAAAAAAGAGAGATGGTAATATTCTTTCTAAAGAAGAAATAGAGTATTTTGTAAATGGATATGTAAATAATGAAATTCCAGATTATCAAATGTCAAGTTTGCTTATGGCAATTTATTTTAGAGGATTGAATGATGAAGAATTAACTAATTTAACAATGGCTATGGTGAATTCGGGTGAAAAAATAGATTTATCAGGAATTGAAGGTATAAAAGTTGATAAGCATAGTACTGGCGGAGTAGGAGATAAAACAACTCTAATAATAGCTCCAATAGTTGCAGCATGCGGTGGAAAAATTGCTAAAATGAGTGGAAAAGGACTTGGCTTTACAGGTGGCACAATTGATAAATTAGAATCTATTCAAAATTACAGAGTTGATATTCCAATGAATGATTTAATAAATCAAGTAAATGAAATTGGAGTTCGGATTAATATATCAATCTCGGAAATTTAACTCCTGCTGATAAAAAAATATATAGTTTAAGAGATGTAACACGGAACAGTTAGTAGTATTCCATTAATTGCATCTAGTATAATGAGTAAAAAAATTGCATCTGGTGCAGATTCTCTTGTTTTAGATGTAAAAATGGGAAATGGTGCATTTATGAAAAATATAGAAGATGCAAGAGAACTTTCAACAAGAATGGTTAATTTAGGAAAATTAGTAAATCTAAAAACCATTGCAATTGTTACAAATATGGATAGTCCTTTAGGTGAAAAAATTGGGAATTCACTAGAAGTTAAAGAAGCTATAGAAGTATTAAAAGGAAATGGTCCAGAAGATTTAAAAGAAGTTTGTTTAGTTCTCGCTACTTATATGGTTGCTTTGAGCTTAGGAATATCTAAGAAAAAAGCAGAAGCAAGAGTAAAGGAAAGTATTATAAATGGTACAGCATTTGAAAAATTCAAGGAATTAGTAAGATGGCAAGGAGGAAATGAAGACTGGATAAATTATCCTGAAAATTTTCCAAATACTTTATATAATGAAAAGATTCGTTCATTTAAAAATGGATATATAAAATCAATGAATACAGAAAATATAGGAAAAGTAAGTTTAAAATTGGGTAGTGGAAGAGAATATAAAGATGAACCAATTGATTATGGAGCAGGAATTACTGTTTTAAAGAAAAATGGTGATTATGTAGAAATTGGAGATATTATTGCAATTTTACATACTAATAAAGAAGACTCAATAAAAGAAGCACAAGATCTTTATTTAAATTCAATAGAGTTTTCTAATGAGCCAGTACAAAAGCCAAAAATGATATATGAGATTATTGAATAAATAGTAATAAAAAAATAGAAAGAAGGGATTGTTTTATGAGAAGAAAAGTAATTGCTGGAAACTGGAAAATGAATATGCTTCCTAATGAAGCTATAAAATTTATTGAGGAATTTGCTCCTTTAGTTAAAGATACAAAGGCAGAAGTAATTCTATGTGTTCCATATATTGATTTGTTTTATGCTTTATTAAATGCTCAAGAAACAAATATTAAAATTGGAGCACAAAATATGCATTTTGAAGAAAGTGGAGCATATACAGGAGAAGTTTCAGGAAAAATGTTAAAATCAATAGGTGTAGAATATGTTATAATAGGACATTCTGAAAGAAGACAATATTTCGCAGAAACAGATGAGACTGTAAATAAAAAAATAAAAGCTGCATTTGAATATGGATTAAAACCTATTGTTTGTGTAGGAGAAAATTTAGAGCAAAGAGAAAAAGGTGTAACAGAAGAAATCATTACAAAACAAACAGAACTTGCTTTAGATGGACTTTCAAAAGATCAAGTTAAAAATACTATTATTGCTTATGAACCAATTTGGGCTATAGGAACTGGAAAAACAGCAACATCAGAAGATGCAAACAATAGCGTAAAAGCAATTAGAGAAAAAATTGCAAAACTATATGGAAAAGAAGTTGCAGAAGAAGTTATTATTCAATATGGAGGAAGTGTAAAATCTTCAAATGCAGCTGAACTTTTCTCAACATCAGATATTGATGGTGGATTAGTAGGCGGAGCTAGTTTAAAACCAGAAGAATTTGCGAAAATTGTTAATTATGATAAATAATAATATATACTGGGAGCGGAATAAAATAGATATATGTGTTAGTAGTAAATAAAAAATAAATTTTTAATCATAATTGGAGGAAAAGAGAAAATATGGATAAGAATGTAACAATGCTTATGATTTTAGATGGGTATGGTATTAATGAAAAAACTGAAGGAAATGCAGTTAAATTAGCAAATACTCCACATTTAGATGAGATTTTAAGTAAAAATCCAAATACTATAATTCATACTAGTGGTAAAGATGTAGGACTTCCTGATGGACAAATGGGAAATTCAGAAGTTGGACATACAAATATTGGAGCTGGTAGAATAGTATATCAAGACTTAGCTAAAATCACAAAGTCAATAGAAGATGGAGATTTTTTCAGTATTCCTGAATTTACTAAAGCAGTAGAAAATTGTAAAGAACATAATTCAAAATTACATTTGATTGGTTTAGTTTCAGATGGAGGAGTTCATAGTCATAATAGACATTTATATGCTCTTTTAGAAATGGCTAAGAGAAAAGGATTTGAAGATGTTTTTGTTCATTGCTTTATGGATGGTAGAGATACACCACCTGCTTCAGGAGAAAATTATATAGTAGATCTTGAAGAAAAAATGAAAGAAAAAGGAATTGGAAAAATTGCTACTATTTCAGGAAGATTTTATAGTATGGATAGAGATAAAAGGTGGCAAAGAGTAGAGCTTGCTTATAATGCTTTAGTAAAAGGTGAAGGAGAAAAAGCAAAATCTGCTGTTTCAGCTGTTGAAGAATCTTATCAAAGAGAAGAATTTGATGAATTTATTAAGCCAACAGTTATTACAACAGCTAATGGAGAACCTGTTGCTAAAATAGAAGAAAACGATTCTGTTATATTCTTTAATTTTAGACCTGATAGAGCAAGAGAAATAACAAGAGCAATAGTAGATCCTGATTTTGATGGATTTGAAAGAAAATATTTTAAAACATATTTTGTTTGTATGACACCATATGATGAAACAATGCCAAATGTAGAGGTAGCTTTCAAAAAAGAAGAAATAAAGAATACATTTGGAGAATATATTAGTAAACTTGGATTAACTCAACTTAGAATTGCAGAAACAGAAAAATATGCACATGTAACATTTTTCTTTAATGGTGGAAACGAAAAACAATATGAAGGTGAAGATAGAATCTTAGTTCCATCTCCTAAAGTTGAAACATATGATATGAAACCTGAAATGAGTGCAGGAGAAGTTACAGAAAAAGTTGTAGAAGCTATTAATTCAAAAAAATATGA
>CALXVK010000047.1 GCA_944391975.1 uncultured Clostridia bacterium | reverse complement strand
TTAGAAATTTTAGAAACTCTATTTTTATATTCTTCAAATTCTGAAAATTTATTTATAAAATCATCAAAATTTATAATATTTATTTTCCAAAACTTTATTTTTTTCCCTTCTAAAATGCTATAAGCACCAAATCCTGGGTTTAAGCCTCTAACAAGATTTTTTATTTGAAAAGCCGTTTTATTTTCCCAATCAATTTTTGACATTTCTTTTTCTAATTTTGGAGCTAAAGTAAATTCTTCAGGTTGTTTTATTCTAGTAACATTACCTTTTTCAATATTTTTTAATGTTTGAACTAACATTTTTGCTCCTAGAGTAGATAATCTATTCCAAAGCTCTCCTGAAGTCTCATCTTCTCCAATATCTACTTCTTCTTTCCTTATAATATCACCATCATCCATACCAACATCTAAATACATAGTACAAACTCCAGTCTTTTTATCACCATTAATAATAGCCCATTGAATTGGAGCTGCCCCTCTATATTTTGGTAAAAGAGATGGATGAACATTTATACATCCATATTTAAATAACTCTAAAAATTCTTTTGGTAATATTTTTCCATAAACTACTACACATGCAATATCAGCTTTCAAAACTTTTATCTCTTCTATAAAATCTGGGTTTTTTCTTATTTTTTCAGGTTGAAAAACTGCTATATTTTTTTCTAAAGCATATTTTTTTACATCTGACATAGCCATTTTCATTCCTCTTCCTTTTGGTTTATCTGGAGCTGTTATAACTCCAACAACCTCATAACCAGCGGAAATAATTGCCTCCAAAGACTCTTTTGCAAAATCTGGGGTTCCAATAAAAAGTACTCTCAAATCTTATCTCTCCCTTCTTAGGAATTTAAGAATTTTTATTTTTTGATTTATCTTCTGGTTGTATATATTCTAATGTTCCAGGTTCTACTTTATCAATAAAAAGGACTCCATTTAAATGATCTATTTCATGACAAAGAGCTTGAGCTAATAAATCTTTAGCTTTTATTCTAACTTTTCTTCCTTCAATGTCTAAAGCTTCAACTTCAACCTCTTTTGGTCTTTTTACTTTTCCAAATTGATTTGGAAAACTTAAACATCCTTCTTCAACAATTTGCTCTCCTTTTGCTTTTTTTATTTCAGGATTAATTAGAGTAAATTGCATTCCTTCTTCATATAAATCTATTACTATAATTCTTTTTAAAACTCCAACTTGTGGTCCAGCCAAACCTAATCCATCATATTTGTGCATTGTTTCCATCATATCTGCAGCTAATTCTCTTATTTTATCATCAATAACTTCTATTTCTCTTGCACGTTTTTTTAGAATTTCATCATTATCATATCTTAAATTTCTTATTGCCATTTTTCTTTTCCCCATTTATATATTTAGGTTTTTTATATCTTAAGTCACCTATAAACTTAATTCATATTACTAGGATTTATATCAATTGTAATTGATGTATTTTTGAATTTTTCCATAGATTGCAAAGAAAAATTTATTGCATCTATCATACTATTGTTAACTTTTCCTTTTATAATAATTCTCCATCTATATTTATTTTTTATTTTATCTATTGGTGCAGGTACTGGTTCAAAAATAATTCCATTTCCGAGTAGTAAAATGTTTTTTCAAACTTCTATATAAAATATTTGAAGATTTTCTTATCTCATTTATATCACTTCCCGAAAACCTAATTAGTATTATATCGCAAAATGGTGGATATTTCAATACATTTCTTATTCCTATTTCTGTATTATAAAATGAATCATAATTTTGCTCTTTTGCATAAATAATAGCATAACTATCCGGATTATATGTTTGAATTATAACTCGTCCCTTTTCTTTTTCTCTTCCCGCTCTTCCTGCTGCTTGAACTATAGTTTGGAAAGTTCTTTCAGTTGCCCTATAATCATCAATATTCAAACTACTATCTGCAGCAATTACACCAACCAATGTTACATTTGGAAAATGATGCCCTTTTACAATCATTTGTGTTCCAATTAAAACATCTATATTATTATTTTTAAATTTATTTAAAATCTCTTCATGAGAATTCTTTTTTGTAACAGTATCAATATCCATCCTTATAGTTGATATTCCTTCAAAACTTTTTTTAACTTCATCCTCCAGTTTTTGAGTACCTGTTCCAAAATATTTTATATTTTTGCTTTTACATTCAGGACATTCATTTAGAGAATTCATTTCAAAACCACAATAATGACATTTTAATTTATTCTCAAATTTATGATATGTAAGACTTATATTACAATTTTTACATTTTGCAGTATAACCACAATCTCTACACATTATAAAGGTAGAATATCCCCTTCGATTTAAAAATAGAATTGTTTGTTTTTTATTTTTTAAATTATTATCTATCTCGCTTTTTAATCTTTCACTAAGCATAGATTTATTTCCGATTTGCTAATTCTTGTCTTAAGTCTACAACTTCAACATCTGGAAGTTCAGCAGTTCCCGCTCTTTTTCTTAAAGCAAATCTATTAATAAGTCCTTGTTCACTTTGCCAAAAAGTAACAATATCAGGAGTTGCACTTCCTAAAACAAGCGGACAGTTATTTACTTTAGCAATATATTTTGCCAAATCTTTTGCATTATATCTTGGAGTCATATCTGATTTATATGACATATCATGTTCTTCATCTATTATAATAATACCTAATTTTTTTACAGGAGCAAAAATTGCAGATCTAGCTCCTATTACTATTTTTGCTTCTCCTTTTAAAATTCTATTCCATTCATCATATCTTTCTCCAACAGCTAATTTACTATGAAGAACTGCTATAGTATCTCCAAATCTTGCTAAAAATCTATCAACCATTTGTGGAGTAAGAGAAATCTCTGGAACAAGAACAATTGCAGTTTTATCTTTTTTTAAAACTTCATCAATTAATTGTAAATAAACTTCAGTTTTTCCGAGAACCTGTAATTCCATATATTAAATTACATGAAAATTTTTCATTTTTTATATATTCATCTATTTTATCAAAACATTTTTGCTGTTCTTGATTTAAGATTTTCGGTATATCTTTTTTTATTTCTTTATTTATAAATGGATTTCTTCTAACTGATTCTGAATTTATCTTAATATATCCATTTTTTTCTAAAGTTTTTAAAATAGCAGGACTTACATCTACAATTGTTTCTAAATCAGTTTTATATATACCTTCATTATTATATAAGAATCTTAAAGTTTTTATGTGTTTTTGACTTTTTATATGTTTATTTTCTATCTCATTTTCAATTTCATTTTTATCTTTGTTTAAATATACAAAGCTCTGTTTTTTTTCTTTTGCTCTATTTGATAATTCTTTAGAAGCTGTACCAGGTGGTAACATTAATTTGATACATTCTGATATATTACAAAAATATTTTCTTGACATAAGTTTTGCCAAATTGATTTTAAAGTCTGTTAAATATTCTTCTTCCAAAATTTTAGCAATTCCCTTATTAGCATAATCAGAATGTTCTTTTATATTAATAATAAAACCATCTTCTAATCTTTTTGATTTTCCAAATGGTACAAAAACTCTAGAACCTATATGTGCTTTTTTCTTAAATTCTTCAGGTATTTCATAATCAAAAACTTTATTTAAAGCTTTAGCATTATTATTAATTATAACTTCTGCAAACATTATACCCCCTTGCCAAATTTTGTTTTAATTTCTATAGCTTTTATACTTTATACAAAATTTTACTTTAAATAAAAAGTGGTGATTTTTACATTTGAACTATTATAATATAACTCTATTACAATAAATTTGCCAAAATGTATAATCCCACTTGTTTTTTATTTTTTTAATTCTTCTTCATACTCTTTAGTAATAATTGTTTCAATTATACTTAAAGCTTTTTCTAAATTATCATTTTTCATGACATAGTCATATATATGCATTTTAGATTCTTCATAATCAAATCTATTTAACCTTAACATTATTTCTTCATGTGATAATTTATCAATTCTATTTTCTAATCTTCTTTTTAATTCATCCTTTGGAACTCTCAAAAAGATAGTTACAACTTTAATTCCTTCTTCACTTAAAATCTTTTCTAGTTTTTCTGTTCCATTAACATCAATATCTTTTATAACAATTCCGTTTTTTGCTTTTTCATGTATCATTTTTTTAGAAGAACCATAATAATGATTATGATGTATATCATATTCATAAATATCACCATTATCAATAAGTTTTTCAAATTCTTCTTTTGAAACAAAATAATATGAAACTCCTTCTATGTCATCTGCACGTGGAGCTCTTGTTGTATAAGAAGGGACTGTACAAACATTACTCATTTTCTTTGTTATGGCTTTTATAATTGTATCTTTACCTGCTCCTGCTACTCCTGATAATATTACTAACATAAATTTTTCCTTTCTATTCTTCTTCTTTTTCTTTTATTTTTCCAGCTGCAATTTCTTGTGCTGCTAATGTAACATTTGAATACTCTTTTTTATCAACTAATGGAGTTGATCCCTCTAATAATTGTCTAGCTCTTTTTGAAGTAATAATTACTAAAGCATATCTATCCTCTACTAATTTTAATAAATCTGTGACTGTTGGTTTAACTAACATTTTATATTTCCTCCTTAAAATTTATCTTTAATAAATTTTTATATTATTATATCTTTAATTTTGATCTACATCATTATCACCTGGAACATCTACCCTATTTGCAATTGTTTCAGGTTGTACTGCTGATAATATTACATGCCCAGAATCCATAATAATTACAGCTCTTGTTCTTCTTCCATAAGTTGCATCAATTGCCATTTTTGAATCTTTTGATTCTTGTACAATTCTTTTTATAGGAGCAGAATCAGGGCTAATTATTGATATAATTCTTTCTGCTGAAACCATATTTCCAAAACCAATATTTATAAGTTGCATAAACGCCTCCTTACATAACAAAAATTACTCTATATTTTGAATTTGTTCTCTTATGTTTTCTAATTCTGTTTTAACTTCAATTACTAAATTAGTAATCTGTAAACTATTTGCTTTTGATCCAATTGTATTAATTTCCCTATTCATTTCTTGAATAAGAAAATCTAATTTTTTTCCAATTGGAGAAGACTCTTTTATTAATTTTTTAAATTGTTCAACATGAGATTTTAATCTTGTAAGTTCTTCTTCAATTGATGATTTATCTGAAAAGATTACAATTTCTTGTAATAATCTATTTTCATCTACAATTTCAGTATCCATTAATTCTTTAACTCTAGACTTTAATTTTACTATATATTCTTGAACAAGTCCAGAAGAAAAATTAGAAATTTGATTAATTTTTTCGGAAACTTCTTCTATCCTTTCTTCTAAATCTATTTTTAATTTTTCCCCTTCTACTTCTTTCATTGTAACTAAGTTTTTCAATGCCTCATTTAATGCAATACTTAATTCATTAAAAATTAATTCTTCATCAGTATTATCTTCTTTTTTAAAAATATCTGGCATTTTAGATATGTCAACAACGGATATTTCAGAATTTATTCCTGTTTCTTCACCTAATTCTTTTAAGTTTTTGATATAAGCTTTTGCTAATTCTTTATTAAATTTTATATTATTTCCTGCATCACTAAAATTTTGAAAATCAATAAAAATATCAATTTTTCCTCTTGATAAATATTCTTCAATTAATTTTCTTAATTTATTTTCAATTCCAGAGAAACTTTTTGGCATTCTAAAATTTATATCACAATATTTATGATTAACTGATTTTACTTCAATTAAATATTCTCTTCCTTCATTTTCATAACTTCCACGGCCGAAGCCTGTCATACTTCTAATCATTGTTCCTCCTAGTACATAATAAATATTTTATTTACTTTTTGTTTTTCTCTTTTAAAGTTTTTTTACTTTCTTCATCTAAATATCCTTTTGTCTCTTCTTTAACTATTTCTTTAACATCACTCATATTTTCTTTTAAATATTTATGTTTATAATATATTAATGTAGATATTGATTTTACAATATAATATATAACAAAAGCACAAATTACATTTTCAAGAAAATCTAAATTATTTAAATTATACATATATGGTACATAAAGTACTGCTATACTATATAGTAAAAATTCAATACCATACAAACCACTTTTTAAAGAATCTTTTTTATATGAATATTCAAAAATTACAATTGTAATTAAGCAAACTGTAATTTGTACTATTTTCATAATTGTTTCAAACCTTGATAAACTGTATCTGTTAAACATTAAATTTATAACTAAAGTAGAAATCATCATAAAAACAATAATTAAAACATTAAAAAAAATTGAATTACTAATTTTATCTTTAAGCTCTTTAGGTAATTTTTTTCTTTGCCTTATTGTTTCTCCTATAATATCTTCCTCAATTATATTCTTTTTTTCAACCTTTTTATTAGATTTATTGGATTGATTTCCATCAGTTTTAGATTTATTTGTTTTATCATTTTCTTGTTTTTGAATTTCTTTACTCTTTGATGTTTTTTTACTTTTTGAATCTGTTTTACCTTTTGCTGAATTATTATCTTTTAATTTCGTTTCTTCTTTTTTATTAGTTATCTTATCATTTGCATTTACTTTTTTATTGTCTTTTTTATCTGCTAATTTTTCATCTAATTCTTTTTTATTTTCTAATTTTTCTTTCAATTTTTCTATTCCCTTCTCTTATGTTTAATCTTCTAATTCATAATTAATTATTGATACCATAGCTAAAGCTACTGTTTCTGTTCTTAAAATTCTTTTTCCTAAAGTAATTGATTTAGCCCCAGCTTTTATAAGTTCATTCAGTTCTAATGGATCAATTCCACCTTCAGGTCCAATAATAATTCCTATCTTAAGTTCTCTGTTTTCTTCAAGCTTTAATTTTTTTAATATATCTTTTAAGCTACAATTTTCTTCTTGTTCATAAGCTACTAATACTATATCATATTCTTGAAATAAATTACAGATATTTTTAACATTTTTTATATTTTCTACTTTAGGAATAATATTTCTTTTACTTTGTTTTGCTGCAACTTCTGCAATTTTTTGCCATCTTAAAATTTTTTTATTTTTTAATGACTCATCTATTTTTACAACTGTTCTTTTAAAAATTACAGGTATAAAACTATTTACACCGAAGCTCCGTACCCTTTTGAATTATAAGTTCCATTTTATCAGATTTTGGAATACCTTGAAAAATATCTATTTTTACATTACTTTCAGAATTGAATTCAAGTTTTTCTTTTATTTTACAATCAATTTTTTCTTTTGAAACCAAAGTTATTTCACATGCATAATTTTCACCAGTTAATTTATTACATACACAAATAACATTTCCTTCAAAAAGTCTTAAAACATTTTTTATATGATTAATATCTTCACCAAGAATAGTAATTTTATTTTCACTTATTTGACTTGGTTCAACAAAAAATTTATTCAAAACAAGCTCAATCCCTTCTTTTTAAAAATATCACGCAATAATTTTAAAACTTTTGTTCGTAATTGTCAATACTTTTTTTAAAATTATCACAAAAATTTCTTACATTACAATTTATGCAATCTGGTTTTCTAGCATTACAACAATTTCTACCATGTTCAACAAACAAATGATTAACATCATAAAAATATTTTTTAGGGTATATTTTAATTAAATCTTGTTCTATTTTTAAAGGATCTGATTCATTAGATAATCCTAATCTATTTGAAATTCTTTTTGCATGTGTATCTACGGCAATCCCACATGGAGTTTTAAAAGCTTCTAACATAATGACATTTGCACTTTTTCGTCCTACTCCAGGAATTTTTACAAGCTCATTAATATCATTTGGAACTTCTCCTGAATATTTTTCTATTAACATTTTACTTGCAGCTATTATATTTTTAGATTTATTTTTATAAAATCCACAAGGATGAATAATCTTTTCTAAAACTTTTATATCTATATTAGCCATTTTTTCAGGTGTATTATAATCTTTAAATAGTTCAGGCGTAGTTAAATTAACTCTTGCATCTGTACATTGAGCTGATAACATTACTGAAACCATCATTTCAAATGGAGTTGTAAAATCTAAACTACATTTTGCACTTGGATAAGTTTCTTTTAAAATCTCTATTATTTTTATTGCTTCTTTTTGTGTTTTCATTTAAATTTCCTCTTTTATTTGTTTTTTAAGTAACATAATTTTTAAAATATAATACTATATATTAAAGGTGGCTTTACTTAATTAAGCCAATTAATATAGATATCTAAAGGAGGAGAAAAAGCCAAAAATGCGTAGAAAAAAATTTAGAAAGCTTATATCTGGTATTTTAATAGGTTTTGGTATCGGAGTATTACTAGTGCTTTTCCTTCCTTTAGAGGCCTGGCTAACTGTTATTGGAATAGTATTAATTGTTGCAGGCATTAAATACTTATTTGATTGTTAGGAGTGATAAATATGACAATTGTTGTAAAAAAAGTTCCAAAATGCCTTCGTGGAATAGTTAAATTTATTTTTGGAGTTAAAAGTCCTAAAGAATAACTCAATTTAAAACAAAGGACATGAGATATCTCATGTCCCATCTTTTATTCTTTAGTTTCATTATCTTTTTTTACATCTTCATTATTTTTTTCTACATTAGATTGAGTAGTTGTATCTTCACTAGGAGATATTTTTCTCTTTATTATTTTACCAGTTATCTCATATACTTCTGGTTTTGCTCCTTCTGAACTAATATTTTCTACTTCTAATCTTAAATTATGTTCAACAACAGGAGCTGAATTTGCTTTTCTTTCTTGTTTAATTTTTGGTTCTTCAACTATTTTTTCTACTGGTGGTTGAATAATTTCTTGTGGTTTTGTAGTTTCAGGAGTTTTCTTTCTTTTAGCTGTAAATATAACTCTCATTAATGTTCCAAAACCTGTAATTGATAATACCATATTTATAATTAAGTTTACAACAAATCCTGTTTCTCCTAATACCATAATTAGTTCAATTGCTTCTACTACTGCAGCAACAAATATTGTAAATATAAAAGCTTTAACTCTTGCATTTTTGCTCTTATTTCTAACTAATCTTAAACTAAATGCTATTACAAAAATTATATTTCCAAAAGTTAAAATTGCAAATAATAATATTAAAAGTCCAAATGCATAACCAACTCCAAGTCCTAAAACCATTAAAGCTAAAGCAATTGCTATAATAACTATAATTTCTATAATTCCGGTAAAGAATGCCTTAAAAAATGAACTAATTCTTAAAGGTAGATTTACTCCAACAAATTTAGGGAATCCACATAATACAAATATTGTAATAACTAAAATTATAGCATATTTAGTTAAAAGTTCTGGAAGAATATCTTGAATAGTTACTGAATATTCAATATTTGATGTGTCAAATACCTGAATGTAAGAGTCTCTTCCAATTTCTCCTAAAACATTAACTGTATTTGCAACAGCTCTTATATCATTTACAATTTCTGAATCTTCATCTGACTCAATTGTATTTGCAACTGAATACATAGATGTTACTTGTGATTCAATTAAATTTACATTATTTGAAACTGTAAAACAACTTCCCTCTATTTTAGTATTATTTAATTCAAATATATTAGATATTATAAAAATATTTCCTATAATTTCACAGTCTTTAAATTCTACTTTTGATGAAGAAACTATATAAATATTTCCATCAATATAAGTATTCTCATAAACTGTATCTTGATTTAATTCTGTAATATAAATATCTGATAATATTTCTTTATCATACTCTTTTTTAGTATTTGAAGAATTATTTTTAGAAGTATTAGAAACTTCTTTATCTACTAAATTTTCTCTATTAGTAGTATTTTCAGAATTTATATTTTCTTCCTCTTTTTTCGCTTGTTCTTCTTGTTCTTGTTTTTCTCTTAGTTCTTCTTCTAATGCTGGAATTAAATCTTCTTCTGAAAGTTCATTTGTAGAATTTGAATTTACTGTATTTTCTGTACTATTTCTTGAAGTATTATCTCTAGGTTCAATATTATTAGATGTAACAGCAAATACTCTTGTTACTGAAAGTAAAATAATTAATACAATTATCCCAATAAAAAATCTTTTCTTCATTTTTTTAGACATCTCCTTTTAGGCTTAGTATTGCTTTTTTTGCATCATCTGAATTTAATATATAAGCACCTGAAACTAAAATATCTGCTCCTGCATCTCTTACTAATTCTGCTGTTTTATCATTTATTCCGCCATCTACTTCTATATCTACATCCAAATGATTTTCTTCTATATATTGTTTTAAATTTTTAATTTTATCCGTACTTTCAGGAATATAAGCTTGTCCACCTTCTCCTGGAACAACACTCATAACTAGAACCATATGAATTAATGATAAATACTCTTTTATATTATCAATTGGAGTATCGGGATTTATCGCAATCCCGAACTCTTATATTATTTCTTTTTAAATGATCTATTATATTTAAAATTCTTGATTTATCATTTACAGCTTCAATATGAAAACTTATAATTCTTGGCTCTAACTCAATATAATCATCAATAAATTCCTCTACATTTTCTACCATTAAATGAACATCTAACCCTAGCTGGGAAATATGAGAAATAGCCATTGCATATTCTTTCATTCTTTTTGATGTATCATTTTTTACAAATTTTCCATCCATCACATCTATATGAAAATAATCCGTTTTTGCTACTTCTAAGTTATAAAATGAATGAACATAATCTTCTTCACTTAAATTTAAAACTGATGTTGAAACTTCTACCATTTTTTTACCCCTTATTCTGAAATTGTTATTGTTTGATCACCTGCACTAAAATCTAATGTTTCTCTATACACTTGGATTCCTCCAACTGTAATTTTGACCTCTTTTGTTCCTGAACTAGAGTATGAATAAGTATAATTTGTATTAGATGTAGAAACTGACTCTCTATCTGTTGATGTGGTCATATCTTCAATATAAAATACAACATCAACTTTTTTTGGATTTGAACCATCTTCTGAATCTGATGCATTCTCATCATCTGAATCCGAACTACTATTATATTTTGCATAAATCGATGCAACATTAATATTAAATGTAATCGTTGATTCCACAGGTAGTTTATTTACAACAAGAGTTACAGTAACATTTTCTCTAACATCAACTGTTTCATCACCACTTAATGATCTTCCATCAACTGTTTGTGAAATAACAACACCATCATCTTCTGAATAGTCTTCTTCATAAGTTACTTCTACAACTAAATTTGATGAAATTGCACTTAAGATAGTTCTTGCATTTGCTTCAGTTTCTCCAACAACACTTTTTACTGTAACAGTTTCATATTGGCTTCCTGAACTTACTACTATATTAATTGTAGTACTTTTTGCTATTTCTTCACCTTCAGCTGGATCAACACTTAAAATTATTCCTTCTTCAACTGTTTCGCTAGTTTCCTCAGTTATATTTAAATTTTCAAATCCAAGATCTCTTAATTCTTCTTCAACTTCTGCTTGTTGTCTACCTACCATTTGATCTGGGAGTTTTCCAATTTCTGGTCCAGTACTTACTGTTAAAATAATTTCTTGATCTATATTATAAAGAAAATTTACTTGATTTGGTTCGATACTAATAACGTATCCTACCTCAACTGTATCACTTGATTCATTTCTAATTTGAACATTTGTAAATCCTGCTGCTTCTAATAAAGCTTTTGCTTCATCTCCTGTTAATGGATTTTCTTCATCCATATTAACAACTTCTTCAGGAAGATATGCTTGTTCTGTTCTAGAACCATTTATAATTCCAACTGTTATTAAACCTACTAAAACAAATATAATTGCTAATATTGCTAAAATAGTTAAAACTTTCAAGAATTTATGTTTCTCATAAAATTCTTTTATTTTTGCTAGTTTTCCCTTTTTGTTTTGCTCATTCTCACCAATTTTTGGAGCATTTCTATCATTATTTCTTTCCATATCAAGTTCATAAATTGTAGGAATTTTTTGTGTAGGTGAATCATCATCTTTTAACGCTAAAACAACAAAATCTTCATTTGGTCTTTTAAGAGCCATTCTTAAATCTTTTAACATTTCTGTAGCATTTTGATATCTTAAATTTGGATCTTTTTGCATTGCTTTTAAAATAATTCTATTTACACTTACTGGTAAATCTTTTGTATAAGTAATCGGATCAATAGGTTCTTCTTGAACTTGTTTTAATGCTACTGAAACTGGTGTATCTGCATCAAAAGGAACTCTTCCTGTTACCATTTCATACATTACAACACCTAAAGAATATAAATCTGATTTTGCATCAGTATATCCACCTCTTGCATGTTCTGGTGAAAAATAATGAACTGATCCAATTGTAGTTCCAAATGCTGTTATTGTTGAATTTGAAACTGCTTTAGCAATACCAAAATCTGTAACTTTTGCTATACCATCTTCTGTTATAATTATATTATGTGGTTTAATATCTCTATGTATTATATTGTTTTTGTGTGCAACTTCAAGAGCTGAAGCTATTTGGATTGCAATATTTACAGACCATTTCCAAGAAAGTTTTCCATCTTCATTTATAATTTCCTTTAAAGTTTTTCCTTGAATTAACTCCATTACAATATAGTATAAATTATCTTCATTTCCAACATCATATATAGAAACTATATTTGGATGTGTAAGACTAGCAGCAGCTTGTGCTTCTGTATTAAATCTTCTTATAAAGTCACTATCAGTTGTAAATTCATCTTTTAAAATTTTAATTGCAACAAATCTATTAAGCACATGACATTTAGCTTTATAAACTGTTGCCATACCGACCTACTCCAATTTTTTCTAAAATTTCATACCTATTATCTAACATTTTTCCTATAAGGTTCATCATAATTTAAATCTCTCCTACTTAAACATTATCAACAATTATAGCTGTAATATTATCAATACCGCCCATTCTATTTGCTTCATTTATTAATGCAACTTCTGGTTTATCTGGATTATTAAGTAAAACTGAATAAATTTCACTTTCTTTTAGCATATTTGTTAATCCGTCAGAACACATAAGAAGTATATCACCTTTTAAAAATCCTTTATAAAATACATCTGGTTTAACTAGATTACTACAGCCAAGTGCTTTTAAAAGCATATTTTTATTTGGATGATGATAAGCTTCATCTTTTGTTATACTTCCATCTTTAACTAATTTTTCAACATAACTATGATCAGTTGTTAGTCTTCTCATAACATTTTTTCTTATTCTATAAACAC
>CALXVK010000046.1 GCA_944391975.1 uncultured Clostridia bacterium | reverse complement strand
TGGCTTCATAGCTCAGTTGGTAGAGCAGGGGACTGAAAATCCCCGTGTCAGTGGTTCGATTCCACTTGAAGCCACCAAATCTATAAAAGACTACTCCCTCAACAGATATACAAATTCTGTTGAGGGAGTAGTTTTAAGTTTTCCCACTTTTTTCCCACTTTAGTTTTTAACAAACTATAAAATACTATTTAATTTATTAACAGCATTTGTTTTTAGTGAAGGAATAACATGAGAATATATTTCAGTTATTTTTATAGATGAATGACCTAATAATTTAGATACAGTAATCAGTTCAACACCTTTACTTAAAAGAAGTGTTGCGTAAGTATGTCTTAATGCATGAAATTTTTTTATAGGTAATTTGTTTTCTTTTAAAAAATATAGCCAGTGTCTATATAATTTTCTTGCATCCCAAACTTTTCCATTATCAGTAAAGATTAATTCATCAGTATTCTTTTTTTCTAGTCTATTAAAAATATTAGATGGAATATCAACAACTCTTTTTGAATTTTTAGTTTTAGGTTCAAGAAACATTTGCTTACGTTCTTTTTTATTATCTTCATTAAAAACATAACTTATTTTTGTAGTTCTATTAACATGCAATTGCATCTTTTCATAATCAATATCGGAATATCTTAAAGCTAATAGTTCACCTTGACGTAAACCAGTGCCTAAAGCAAATAATACAAGTAGTTCTAGTTCTTTATTTTTAGTAAGAGCTTTTTTTATTTGTTTTACTTCTTTTTCAGTATAATATTCAATTTCTTCATCTTTTTTTATGTTTTCTTTTTCTAATTTTGGGATAGTAATATTTTCAGCAGGATTTCTATTTATATATCCTTCTTTAATAGTATATTTAAAAAACTGATACAATAATTTATTTAATTTTTTTATTTTGGAACTCGAGAATCCATTTTTAGACAATTTATTATAATGTTCTTGTAAAATTATGGATTTAATATTAAAAAGCTTTAAATTGGCAATATCAGAATTTTTTACATAGTTTCTATAAGTGCCTTCATAGCTTTCGAAAGTAGAAGGCTTTATATCATCATATTTTTTTATTTCATAGATCCATTTATGCATTAAAGTGTCTAATGTTACATCTTTTGATTGTATTATGCCTAATTCAACTTCTTTTTTTCTTTCATAATATTTATCTTCAGCTTCACTTTTTGTTTTTCCATAAAATTCTTCATATTTTCCATTTATTTTTCTATGTATTCTATAGTAATTTTTACCATTTTTAGTATAATTGGTTTTTTTAGCCATAACAAACCCCCGTTCGTGTTATAAAATATAATTTAAAGCATTATTTCTAATGCTTCATCATTTGTGATAATTCCATATTTATTATTATAAAATTCTATTGCTTTTTGCATATAATCAATTGTAACATCAAAATAATCTGCAAGATAATAAATTGTATTAACTCCGCTTTTTAATTGCTAATTTTAATTTCTCATAAGGAACTAAAGTATAATAGGACCATTTTTTAGCTCTATATTCTTGTTTACTAATTAATTGCTGATTTGTATAATAGGGAGAATAAGTAGCGTCCATATAGTAGTGTCCTAATTCTTCAGCTAAAGTTTGTTTTTCTTCTATATATGTACCTAGCTCATCATAGTTTAAAGCTATAGCATTTATTTTATCAATATTTATAAAAGCACCATTAGAATTTTCAATATGCCAGTTATATATTTTAATATTTTCTTTTTCTGCTAACTCATATAAATTTTCTAATTTCATATGTTTCTCCTGTATACAAAAATTTGTTCTTATGCTATAATTTATTAGTAATAAAAATGTAATGATAAAATAATATAAATGTAATAGCAAAAAAAATAAAAATTTTATATTATAAATTAAGAAGGTGATATTAATGAATTTGTTAAAAAAGATTATAATATTTATTAAAAAGTATTGTTATATTACTATACCAATATTTACATTAGTAATATTGATAATTATTAGATATATATTTAAAGTTGAATGGGTTAATTTATGTCAAAAAGATAATGATTCTACTTTAGTTGGAATATCTGGAACTTTAATTGGTTTTTTATTTACTGCAATGACTATATTTTTTAGTTTAAATAAAAATCAAAAATATATGCAAAACTTTAAAAAATATAATCATCATTTAATTTTTGGTAGATTAGTAACTACAGGGATTATATTATTGTGTATAAACATTTTTTCTTGGCTGATAAAATTAAATCAATATGTTGTAATAACTTCTTTTATATTAGGAATAGAAGAATCATTGATGGCAGCATATTATACATATAAATTATCATTGAATAGCTTTAAGTAATTCATCTCTTAATGTACTTTCAATAATATTATAATTACTTTCGTAATTATTAGTTAATTTTATAGGAACTGATTTTGTATAAGTATTTGTTAACAGGTCGATATCTTCATTTAATGTTGATATCGACATCTTTTTTACATTTTCTTTATTTTTATTTCGAAAATTTAATAAACGATCTGGAAAGCCTTTTTTTACTTCTTCTAAAGCAACAGTAAGCCTGTAATCTTTTACAATACATCCCATATTTTCTAGGTTTTTCAATTCTACAAAATCTACATTAGAATTTACTGATACTTGAGAACATGAAATATCAACTTTAGTAATGATTGATTGCTTTATTTCATCTTCACTTTTTATAAGCGGTGCAATTTTAATATTAATAAAATTATTATTATTTAAAAATAGTTCAATAAAAGGATATACATTTCTTATGTGTTCAGTTTTTATAAATGAGATTGACTTGTTTTTAAAATCAATATAAAACAAAGTATTATATTCGAAATAAATTTTATTTGGATCTATTTTTTTATTTGATTCATTATCTATAATATTTGTAAGAACATCTTGGGAATTTGAAGTTCGTATAAAAGTACCAAAAAAATGGTCATTAGAACTATTAATTTTAGTAAAAGTAAGTTTTTCTTCCTTTGAAATTATTTTATTTTGTTTTGAATCAAATTCAGTATCAATAATATATTTATCTGAATCCCTAAATTTTATATTAATATCTTCTTTTAGTATTTCTATAAAATTTTCTTCATTTGCAACAAATGATTGTTTAGATTGATATAATTGTCCAAAATTTATAAATTTTTTATATTCTTTTTCTTTAGTAGTATTAGAACCAGATTTATTATCTTTTGCCATTCATAATACACTTCCTTTAATTATCATTTTTATTCTTCTTATTATCTTTTAAAACAAATTTAGCAAAATCCTCAATTTGTTTTAACTGCTCATCTGATATATTAGCATAGTCTTTAGTAGATAAACCAATTTGTAATTTGTCTAGATCTGCTTTTTCAGGATTACGTATATCTGATTTGCCCAATAAATAATCTGTTGACACATTAAAAAGTTTAGATAATTTCTCTAATATATCTACAGAAGGCATATTTTTATCATTTTCATAATTAGCTATATTTGAACGAGATGTATCTATTTTCTTTGCAAGTTCATCTTGTGTTAAGTTATTATCTTGTCTTAATTTTTTTAATATAATTCCGAAACTCATAAACATGGCTCCTTTCTAGTAAAATTATAACATCATATTGTCAGTTTTGCAAACATTTTTTTAAAAATTTAAAAAAAAATACAAAAAACTATTGACAGTAAAACAAACAGGATATATAATGACAGCACAACAAACAAAGAAGGGAGGCAATAAAAAAATGAGAAAAAAACTTATTGAAATTAGAAAGAAAAGACGGATATACTCAAGATCAAATGGCGAGTAAGCTAAATATAGCAAGAACGACTTATACCGGATATGAAAATGGAAGATTTTCACCTTCTTTAGAAACCGCTTTAGATATAAAAAAAATCTTGAATTATAATAAAGATGATATTTTTTTAGTTTCAAATGACAGTGTAACAAACAATAGATAATAAAAACAAAAAGTAAGTTAAAATGTCAAAAATAGCAATATGCGGAATAAGTTGTTTAACAACAATTTATAGATAGGAGGAAAGAATGATACCATCAGCACTAGTAATTATAGTAGCTATTTTATCAATTATATTTTGGCATAAAAAAATAAACCCAGATACAACCTGGATTTATGGAATATATGTACTTATAGTAGTTCTCATTTATCTATTTGTGATGATAAATCTTTTACGATAGTATTAACTACTTTTTTATAATTAGTTAAGTCTCTTTGAGATTTAAATGTTTCTAAATCTTCAAAGTATTTATCATTAACTTTGTCAAAATATAAATATAAATTGTTTCTAGATATATTGTAATTTACTATGCCATCGTAATTATTACTAGCATAAACATTTAAAGCATTTGAAACAAAATCACTTAAGGCTTTTCTTTTGTTAGGATAAGAAAGCTCAAGTTGTTTAGATTTATATTTAAAAACATTATCAATTATAGAAACAATTGCAGGAGAAAATATTGCTGCAAGTGCAATTATAGCCATAATCCAATTAGGATCCACTTAATTCACCTCACTTTCTGAAAAGGATGAAGTGATTATATAACAGTAAAATTTAAAATTCAACAGAAAGGAGAATACAAAAAAATGGATAACCAAGAATGGATAAGCCTAAATGAATTTATGAGAAGAAATAAAATAGGATATGATACAGCATTAAAAATCATAAATTCAGGAAAAGTAGAATATCAGAAACTAGGAAGTCAATACAAAATAAAAGTTTCTAAAGACACAAAAGTAAATGAAATGACAGAAAATCTAATACGAGAAAATGAAAACTTAAGAACACAGATTAAAATAATTCAAAATCTAATAAACAATGCACTGAAAGGAGATTTAAAATGAAAGAATTAAAAATGCAATTTATTTTGTCATTAATGTTAGCAATAATAATTGTTGCTGGTTGGGGTTTATTTAAACTTTTAAAAGCAATTCTATTAGCTTTACCAATACCAGTATTAATAATTATTATTTGCATGACTTTATATAAATTTTTAAATCTGAAATAGAAAGGAGGAAAAAGACATGTACCAAATTTTAATTTTAGCAATTTTTATAGGACTTGAAATAATAATGATGCTATTATTTTTTACGATTTGGAGACAACAGAAAGCGATTCAAATTATACAGAATAAATTTAATAATTTAAATGAAGATTATCGTAAAACATCTGAGAAAAAAGAAGATGCTGAAATAAGAGCAGCAAAATACTTAACTAAAATACTGAAGTTTGAAAAACTATTTAATTCAAGCGCTGAGTATGATGCAAAAACTTATATTAAAAAAGGAAGAGCAATCCTAAGCGATACTCCAAAACATGCTTAAGATTGCCCAAAAACTTAAATATGTAAAATCCATTTATAGTATAACACATAAATGGTAGAAAGGTCAAGAACATGAATAATTTAAGTTTATATGAAATAACAAGTGGTTTTCCAGCTTTAATGGAAAATGAAGAAATATCAGAGGAAGATAAAAAGAAAATAGAGGACGAATTAGTAGTTTTATTACAACAAAAAAGTCAAAACATTATAGGTTATACAAAAAACATTGAATTAACGATAAATGCAATGAAAGAAGAGGAAAATAGAATAGCAAATAATAGAAAAGCATTAGAAAACAAACTTAGTAAATTTAAAGACTACGTTAAAAAATGTATGGAAAACAATGGAATAACTAAAATTGATACAGGATTAGGAACATTAAGTATAGCAAAAAGTCCAGCAAGTGTAGAAATCATAAACGAAGAAGCGATTCCAGAAGAATTTAAACAAGAAATAGTTACAGTAAAAGTAGATAAGACAAAAATAAAAAATAATTTTAAAGAAACAGGAGAAATACCAGCAGGAGTAAATATTATTACAACAAATACAAATTTAAGAATTAAATAGGAGGAATTTAGTATGAGTAATGAGATAAATGCTTTAAGTATTATTGATACAGTAGAAATAGATAATATAGCAAATACAATGGCAAAAATACAACAAATGCAAAATGTGGTTCAAAAAACATTAAAAAAAGGACATGATTTTGGAGAAGTTCCAGGAACAAGTAAACCTACATTATTAAAGCCAGGTGGAGAAAAAATTTGTATGTTATTTGGATTAAATCCAGAATATGAATTTTTAAAAACAATAGAAGATTATGACAAAGAATTTTTTAGTTACAACATTAGATGTACTTTATTTAGAAACGGACAGCCAGTTGCTCAAGGAGTTGGAAGTTGCAATAGTAAGGAGAAGAAATATAGATACATAAATGTAGACAAAGTTCCAGAAAATTATGTAGGACAAAGTGAAGAAATTACAGATAAGTATGGAAGAGTTAAATACAAAATTAACAATTCAGATATATGTAGTTTAGTAAATACAATATTAAAAATGGCTAAAAAAAGAGCTTTTATAGATGCAGTATTACAAGTTGCAAGTTTAAGTGAAGTATTTACTCAAGATGTAGAAGATATGGGAGATTTTATACAACAAGAACAAGATGCAACATTAACACTAGAGCAAGCTAAAAACTTAAAATTAAATTTTGGAAAATACAAAGGTACAGCATTGAATGATTTGGTTCATAAAGACGCAGGTTATTGTGATTGGTTATATGCTGGTGATAAAACAGATCCAGTAATAAAAAAAGCTTTGGATATGATTTTAAAGGATGCAACAGAACAAAATGATAAAACTCCAGAAGAAGAACCTTTTGATCCAGATGATGTACATAAATATGATGGACAACCTTAAAAAGTAGGTGGTATAGATGCAAGGCTATTTAACAGATATAACAATAGATTATCAATCAAGAAAGCCTAAAATACAATTTTTAATAAACAATAATGAAATTACATTTTTGGAAGAATTAAAAGGCCTAGAACTTGATATAGAAGTAAAGAAACATAGAAAAAAAAGAAGCTTAAACGCAAATGCTTATTGCTGGGTTTTGTGTGACAAAATTGCAAAGGAATTATCCAAAGATGGATTCATAGTAACAAAAGAAAAAGTCTATCAAGACGCTATATTGCAAATAGGAAGCTTTGAACCCATGATCGTAGAAGAAAAAGCATTTGAAAATTTTAAAAGAATCTGGGAAAAACAAGGACTGGGCTTTTTAATTCAAGAGGTTAGCAAAAAGGATAAATGCGTAAAAGTACATTGTTATTATGGGTCTAGTACATACAACACAAAAGAAATGAGCTTATTGATAAATATATTAATAGAGTTAGCTACAACTTTACATATAGAAACTAAAACACAAGCAGAGATAGATAGTTTATTAAAGGAATGGAGGTAAAAAATGGCAAATAAAAATGAAGTAACAATAACTTTAGATGAATATAAAGAATTATTATTAAAGGATAAACCTAACAACAAAGATACAATGTTGATAGAAAGAATTAAAGAGTTGTTATATGATCATATAAAATATGAAAAGGACTGGAATAATAACATTACAATAGATTTTAAATATGACAGTAAATTTTGTGATGAATTAATAACAACGATAAAAGTAATGGACAAAGAATTTTACAAAGATATGATTAAATTTGTTTGCGATGAAAAAGCAAAGAAAGATACTGAGAAAGCAAAAATGGAAAAAGCAAGAGCTATAAAAGATATAGATAAAGAATAGCAGCAGGAACAGGCAAAACAACTGTCCCTTAAATTTTACGAAAGGAGAAAGCAATGGCAAGAGATAGTTTCATATTTTATAGGAGTTTTTATGAAGCAATAAGTGAGTTGCCAAAAGAAAATCAAGCAGATACATATAATGCAATAATGCAATATGCATTAAATCAAAAGGAAACAGAACTAGCAGGAATACCAAAAGCAATATTTTCTCTTGTCAAGCCTCAGTTAGATGCTAATTATAAAAAATATGAAAATGGAAAGCAAAAGAAAAACAAAACAGAAGCAAACAATAAGCAAAGTAAAAGCAAAAGTGGAACTAATGTAAATGTAAATGAAAATGTTAATGTTAATGAAAATGTAAATGCAAATGATAATGCAAGCGACAGTTGTGTTGACGGTTTGCAAGAAGTTGTAGATTTTTATAACAATAACATAGGAGCTATAACTCCGTTTGGAGCGGAAGTTTTGGCAGATTATTTGCAAGAAATGCCAGCAGATTTAATAATATTTGCAATGAAAAAAGCTGTTGAAGCAAATATTAGAACTATCCAGTACATTAAAGGTATTCTAAACAACTGGGGTAAAAAAGGAATAAAGACTATTTTAGAAGCGCAAAAAGAGGATGAACAATTTAAATTAAAAAGTGAGCAAAAAGATGAAACAGAAGGAGAAAGACTTCAACGAAAACTAAAAGCTTTGGAGGAGTGTTGAGATGACTAACCAAGAGTTTGTACAAGCTACAAGTAGAATTGAAAAGTATTTTGAAAAAGAATATACAACAGATCAATTAAGAGAGATGTTTGAAGCAGTGAAAAGATGGGATATTAATAAATACGCAAAAGCAGTAACAAATTGTATTCGTAATTGTAAATACATGCCAAAAATTATTGATTTACTAAATGCAGAACCAGTTGAAAAACAAGAAAAACAAGAAATAGATTTTGTAAAATGCGATAAATGTAATAGTACAGGATTTATAAAATATTTTGTTAAAGAAAAAAACGGAGATGGATTTATAAATTATGAATATTTAGCTTTATGTAATTGTGAAAATGGAATGAATCAGCGAAAAATAAATGGATATAGATTTCCATTTGCTAGTGAATTAAATTTGATACAAAGGTAAAAGGAGTAAAAGAATGGCAATTAATAGTAAAAGAAAAGGAAATCAAGGGGAAAGAGAATTAGCAAATAAACTTAAAGAATATGGCTATAATTGCAGAAGAGGACAACAATATAATGGCTTAAATGGAGAAGATGTAGTTGGATTAGATTATATACATTGTGAAGTTAAAAGAGTACAAGCTCTAAATTTAGACGTTGCAATGGAACAAGCCAAAAAAGATAGTAAAAGTAATCAAATGCCAGCTGTTTTTCATAGAAAGAATAATAAAAAATGGAAAGTTACGATGGAATTAGACGATTGGATAAAACTTTATAATGAATATTATTCAAGTATGAAATTAGCAGAAAAATAGAGGTAAAAATGAAAAAGAAAGAATTTTGTATAATGCCAAAGGATACTTTCTGGGAAACTGAAAGAAAAGAGGGATTAGTTAGACATGAAGTATTCTTTGGCAGAGGAAAGAGAGAGCTTAGTATAGAAGATGGATTAGTTATATTTATTACACCAGCATTACATAATATGAGTGATATAGGAATCCACTTCAATAGAGATTTTGATTTATATGCAAAGAGAATAGCAGAAAAAACATGGATAGAATATTACAACAAAACAGAAGAAGATTTTATTAAAAGATATGGTAAAAGTTATTTGTAAAAGAGGTGATACACAAATGAAGGTAACACAAAGGCAAAGGATAATAAATTACATTAGAGAACTTGGAAGCATAACAAGTTATGAAGCTTATAAAGATTTAGGTATTACACAACTAGCAACGAGAATAAAAGAATTAAAAGAAGAAGGATATAAATTTATTACAGAGTGGATAAGTGATAAAAATAGATTTGGAGAACCTGTTACTTATAAAAGATATTATTTAGATGATCTAACATCAAAAAATATGGAACATATTCCAAGAATTGATTAAGAGAGGAAAAATATATGAAAAAGTTAAAAGGCAAATGTAGAAAATGTGTTGGGTGTGACAAAATATTTCAAAAAGGATTTAAAGGAACAAAACAATGTAAGTATTTTATTAAAAAGAAAATAAAGCAAGATTATCATATTAGACCAGAAAAGGATAAATCTTTTGTAATATTTGCTCTGTTTGAAATATTTGTAATTATAATTATTATGTTTGGCTTATATAGATTTTTAATGTTAAGTATGGGAGGATAAAAAATGAAAACTTATAGAATAAAAAAAGAAGATTTAAAAAATAAGGAAGTATTGGCAGAAGGATATAAAATTTTTAATAGTGATTGGAAAGCAAGAAATTATTGTTATGCAGATGAAAATGAAAACGTTATAGGAACGTTTCACAGAGTAGATGGAGATATAGATTTGTGTAATTGGGGTTTGCACTTTAGCAAAAATCCATTTAATTGTTTTAATTTTTACGAATGTGTACAGTGGAATTGTTTTGCAAAAGTGAGAGCATACGAAAAAGTAAAAGATAGTAGAGATGGAGATAAAACAGTTGCGCAAGTACTTGAAATTGTTGAAATATATACTTTTGATGAATTTATAGATATATTAAAAGAATATAATAAAGAATTGTATTGCAGTAATGGAATAAATTGCAGTAATGGAATAAATCGCAGTAATGGAATAAATCGCAGTAATGGAATAAATTGCAGTGATGGAATAAATTGCAGTGATGGAATAAATTGCAGTGATGGAATAAATTACAGTGATGGAATAAATTGCAGTGATGGAATAAATCGCAGTAATGGAATAAATCGCAGTAATGGAATAAATCGCAGTAATGGAATAAATTGCAGTGATGGAATAAATTGCAGTTATGGAATAATTAAATCTGAAGGAGTATCAGACAGCTTATTTTGTTATAATTTTACAGGCAAATATGGCTTATTTAATAAAATAGTAACAGAAGAAAGAATTGAAGAAGTAAGAAACAAAATATTAAAGTTTAATTGGCATCCAAGTTTTAATAATGCATTTGAATTAAGAAAAGAAAAAGAAGAATGGTTTGAAGTAAATATACCAGGAATATTTGAAATAGATAACAAAACAGCTTGGTCAAAAATGCCTAAAGAAATGAAAGAATACATAGAAAATTTAGAAGAATTTGATAAAGAAATTTTTGAAAAAATAATAGGAGATATGGATTAATGCTAATATTACCAATAAAAAAGAAATGGTTTGACATGATAAAAAGTGGAGAAAAGAAAGAAGAATATAGAGAAATTAAACCATACTACACTAGCAGATTTAGAGAATATTTATCTATACCGTGTATTATTGATAGAACGACAGTACATATAGCTAATCCGAAGTTCGAAGTAATATTTAGAAATGGATATAATCATAACTCTCCATCAATTAAATGTAGATGTGTGGTATATACTGGACAAGGCAAAGAAGAATGGGGAGCAGAGCTTAATAAAGAATATTATGTTTTAGAAATATTGGAGGTATTAGATTAATGACAAAAGAGCAAGAAAAAGCAATTAAAAGGATAAAAAATATATTAAATATGCCAAATACAATTGAGAAAGTAGGTCATGGAAATTATTCAATATCTACAATAAAACATAAATTGTATGATGACATAGATATAAAAATTCTATTGGATATGCTAGAAGAGCGAGAAAAAGAAATAGATAATTTAAAACAAGAGAATTTGCATTGGAGAGGACAATATCATTTATTAAGTAGAAAAATCAATGTGATTCCAGTAAAAAAAGTACAAGATAAGATAAAAGAATTAAATGATAATAAGGGATATTTAAAGAAATTTAGAGATTGGACAGAAAAAGAATATACAAACGAAGATATAATACAAAATTGTATAGAAGTTTTAGAAGAATTATTGGAGGAAAAATAATGGAAGAAAATGAATATGTTAGAACTGACCTAGGAGAAATAGCTATTGTAACAAGTGTTGCGAAAGAAACACTTCAAGATATAATGGGAAATTTAGAAAGAATCGGAATTAATGAAGAAATAGGATTCTGCAATACAGAGCCATATGTTCGTGGAAATATAATAAAGCACAGTAAAAACATAATAGATTTAATAAAATTAGGAGACATAGTATTTACAGATGATTTTAATGGATATGGTTTTATACATATTTATAGTACAGAAATGTTAGAAGCTTTAAAAGAAGATGTAAAAATGGAAGTAAAGATAAAATCAATATTAACAAAAGAACAATACGAAGCAAATTGTTATAAATTGGAGGAGTAAATGAAATTTGAAGATATGATAAATACAATAATCATAGGAGATAGTTACAAATTAATAAAAGATATTCCAGATAATAGCATTGATTGTATATATACCGATATACCTTATCTTTCAACATTTAGTGGAGGGGGTAGTTTAAAGAACAAATTAGGAAATTATATTAAAGAGGAAGTTGAAGAATTTTCAAATGGAATTGATTATAAAATTTTGAAAGATTTTATAAGAGTTATGAAAAAAATAAATTGCTTTATATGGTGTAGTAAGAGTCAGATATTAGATATAATGAATTTCTTTGCAAAATATGAACCAGATATAAATATACTCACATGGACAAAAACAAATCCAATTCCATTTGGATCTTCAATATGGCTAAGTGACATAGAATATTGTTTACACTTCTACAAAGGTGCTAGTTATAATATTGGTTGGAAATATAAAAAGAAGAATTTTACAAGTCCAATAAATAATAAAGACAAAGAAAAATATCTACATCCAACAATTAAGCCGATACAATGTGTTAAAAATCACTTATTAAATATGACAAAAGAAAAAGACGTAATACTTGATCCATTTAGTGGAAGTGGAACAACATGTGTAGCTGCTAAAGAACTTAATAGAAAATTTATTGGTATAGAGATAAATCCTGAATATTATAAAATTAGTCTAGATAGGTTGAATGGAATATTAGCAAATGGACAAATAAGTTTTGATACAGATATAAAGATATAGATGAAGTTAAAGAAACATTTAAAGATTTAGCAAAGGCGAAAGGAGAATTGATATGAAAGAAACAACTAATATAAAAAGATATTTTACTAAAATATATAATAAAGATGATACTGTTCCATTTGCTTGGTATAACACAGAATATAAAGAATTAACAGAAAAAGGAATCAAAGAATTAAAAGAGTATTCTAAAAAAGAATTTATAAGAAAATTAATAATAGTAAATGGAATTGAAATGTCAAGACCACAAAGAACTTTTGCAGATATGCCAGAATGGTTTAGACCTATTAGTATAAATCACCACTTTGATGGAGAATATCATAACAATAGTTTTATATTTATAATTTATAATTCTGAATGGGGAAAAAACATAGAAGATCAAGAAATACAAGAAGCTGTAAAATCCTTTCCAAAAGATACAAAAATTATTAAGATAGAAAAAGGAGAAGAATATGTTTAATACTTATAATGCAGGAGATACAAATTTAGAAATAAATGCTTGTAGTGGTAGAATCTATAAAACATATAAAGAAAGTTGGTTTGAATATTTAGATTTATATGGTGGTAAAGCTAAAATTCTTTTTAATAATTATAAAGATATAGATAATTATAAATATGAAATAAGACATTATAAAGATATAGTAGTTTTACAAATGATATTAACTTCGAATAAAGATTGTGTTATTGCTGAATTAATAAAGCAGGAAGATTTTGACAAGTATTTTAGTAAAGAAGTAGGTGAGAATGATAGGAGAAATTAAATATAGAGGAAAAAGTAAAAGTACAGGCAAATGGATACATGGCTATTATTTTAAAGATTTTAATGGAAAAAGTTATATAATTAACACTTTGCAGAAAATGGAGAATGCTGATATTAACAATGTCTGGATAGAAGTAATTCCAGAAACAGTAGGACAATATACAGGACTTAAAGATAAAAACGGAAAAGAGATATATGAAGGAGATAAAAATGGATAAAGGAGAAAATATTATTAGAAATATAAAAAAAAGAGATATTGCTCGTGATGAATTTATAAAAGCTATAGAAGAAAGAATGAACTTTTATAAAAAAATAAATAA